>JAATFK010000538.1 GCA_015655225.1 Solirubrobacterales bacterium
AGCCGCTCCTCCTCGGCGAGCCCGTCGAGCCCGTAGCCGACGTTCTCGCGCACGCTCCCGGGCAGCATGAACGGCAGCTGCCCGACGAGCCCGACGCGCCGCCGCAGCTCACGCGGGTCGAGTGCGGAGATCGCACCGCCGTCGAGCGCGATCGCGCCGCCGTCAGGCAGGAGGAGCCCGTTGCAGCAGCGCATCAGCGTGCTCTTGCCGGCGCCCGAGGGCGCGACGATCACGGTCACGAGCCGGCGCGGGACGGCAAGCGTCACGTCCTCCAGGACGACCCGCCCGGCGTGGGCGAAGCGCAGCCCGCTGAGGCGCAGGCCGCCCCCGTCGTCCCCGTGGTCGCCACCCATCCGCGAAGTATCCTCGGCGTCATGACCGCCGCGCGGCTCGTCCGACTGCCGCTCCCGGGCACCGCCACCCCGCAGCAGGCGCTGCGCGCCCTCGCGGCCGAGCCGTGGCCGTTCGCCCTCGTCGGCGCGTGGGCCGGCGGCGGTGCGATCGTCGGCTGTCGCCCGCTGCGCGTCGCGGCGCCGGAGGAGGACCCGTTCGCGCTGTTCGACCAGCTCCCGCGCGTCTCGGCGGGCGACGCGCACGACGCGGACGAGACGACGGGCGGCGCGGTCGGCGGCGGCTGGTTCGGGTGGCTCGGGTACGGGCTGGGGGCGCGAATCGAGTCGCTGCCGCCGTCTCCCCCGCGACCAGCTCCGCTGCCGCCGTTCCAGCTCGCCTACTACGACCACCTGCTGCGCCAGGACACCGCCGGACAGTGGTGGTTCGAGGCGCTCGCGACGGCCGCGCGGGAGGCGGAGCTGGAGGAACGCCTCGCCGACCTGCGCGCGCGCCTCGCCGCCGCGCCGTCGCTCCCGGTCGGACGGTTCGAGGCGCCGCGCGCTCTGCGACTCACGGGCGCAGGCGCGGCCGGGCACGTCGCCGCCGTCGCCGAGTGCCGGGAGCGGATCGCCGCCGGCGAGGTCTTCCAGGCGAACGTCTGCCTACGGCTGGAGGCGTCGTGGACGGGGGACGTGACGGAGCTGTTCGCGCGGGCGAGCGAGCGGCTCGCGCCCCGCTACGGCGCCGCCTTCCCGACCCCGGACGGCGGCGTCGCGAGCTGCTCGCCGGAGCTGTTCCTGCGCCGGCGCGGCGGCGAGCTGACCGTCACCGCGGCACCGATCAAGGGCACCGCGCCGCGCGGCTCCGACGCGGCCGCCGCCGGCGAGGCGGAGCTGCTCGCCTCGGGGAAGGACCGCGCCGAGAACGTGATGATCGTCGACCTGATGCGCAACGACCTCGGCCGCGTCAGCGTCTACGGCTCGATCGCCGCGGAGCCGCCGGTCGCCGAGGCGCACCCGGGGGTGTGGCATCTCGTCTCGCAGGTGCGCGGCCGGCTACGCGACGACGCCAGCGACGGGGACCTGCTGCGGGCGACCTTCCCGCCCGGCTCGGTGACGGGCGCCCCGAAGGTCGAGGCGATGCGGCTGATCGCCGAGCTGGAGGGGACGGGACGCGAGGCCTACACGGGCGCGATCGGCTACGCCAGTCCGCTCGCCGGGCTGGAGCTGAACGTCGCGATCCGCACCTTCGAGGCGAGCGCCGGGCGCCTCTGGCTCGGCGTCGGCGGCGGGATCGTGGCCGAGTCCGATCCGGCGCGCGAACTGGAGGAGTGCCTCGTGAAGGCGCGTCCGCTGGCCGCGGCGGTGGGGTCGCGGATCGAGGGGGAGCGAGCCGGCCGCCCAGCCGTGCCGCCCATCCCCCGCGCCCTCTCCCGCGACCGCGGCCGCCCCGACCCCGCGCGCGGGCTCTTCGAGACGCTGCTCGTCCGCGACGGCGTCGCGCTGCGCGCCGCCGAGCACCTCGCGCGACTCGCGGCCAGCGTCGCGGCCTGCTGGGGCGAGGCGCTGCCGGGCGACCTCGCCGAGCGTGTCGCGGCCGCCGCCGCGGCCCCGGGAGCCCCGCCGGCCGCCCCCCTGAGAGTCGTCGTCCGCCCCCACGCCGGCGGACTCGTGACGACGGTCGAGCTGGGGCCGCCGCGCCAGCGCCGGCTGCCGGTCGAGCTGGTGCCGTTCGTCCTCCCCGGCGGCCTCGGCAGCCACAAGTGGCTCGACCGCACGCTGCTCGACCAGCTCGCCGCGCAGGCGGGCGGCGGGGCGACGCCGCTCCTGATCGACGCCGACGGCACCGTCCTCGAAGCCGCCTGGGGCAACGTCTTCCTCCTCGACGGCGACCGTCTCCTGACGCCGCCGGCCGACGGGCGCCTGCTGCCGGGCGTCAGCCGCGCCGCCGTGCTGCGCGCGGCGGGCGCGACCGGCCTCACGGCCAGCGAGGGACCCGTGGCCTTCGGGCAGCTCGCGCGCGCCGACGGCATCCTGCTCAGCTCCGCGCTCGCCGGCCTCGCGCCGGCCGTGCTCCGGGGAGGGGAAGGCGACGCGCGCGCGGCGTTCGACACGGCAAGAGCGCTGTCGCTCGTCCCCGAGACCGTCGTCCGCGCCTGAGAACGCGACAGGGCCCGCCGGAGCGGACCCTGTCGGAACGAGCTGCTGCGGGTGGAGCTCCTAGCGAGCCTGGGCCACCAGCGAGGCCGTGCCGATCGTCAGACCGGCCTGGATCTGCGTGGTGCCGAACAGGCCGTTCAGCGTCGTCGCCGCGAGGCTGTTGAGTCTCGCGACCGCGCCGCCGAGCGTGATCGTCCGCGTCTTCGCGTCGATGTTAGTCGTCAGTCTGCTCACGTCGAGGTCAGCGATCGTGACCGGCGCCCCGCTGTAGCTGATGCCGAGCGTCGGCGCCTTCCCCAGCGTGATCAGCGGGTCGGTCAGGGAGATCGTCTGGCCGCTTCTCGTGAGCGCGAGTCCGCCCGAGTGCTGGATCGTGCCGGCGAGCGTCTTGACGTCGACGAGGCCACCGGTGACCGTGAACGTCAGGGCGCCGGTCGGCGTCGCCGTCGAGCCGGGAGCGGGTGCCAGCGTGATGCCGAGCTGCGTGAGCGCGCCCGCCGTCCCCGGGTCGATCTGGAGCGTCGTGGTGCCGCCGACGAGGGCGATCTGCGCCGGGGTCGACTTGACCGCGACGGTGCCGAGCGACAGGCCCGTCTTGAACGCTCTGACGCCGAACGCGGCGTTCAGCGCGGTCGCTCCGACCTTCGAGAGCGCGATGTTGACGCCTGCGACGTTCGTCGCGAAGCCGTCACGCGTGACCTTCGCCTTCGCGAGGCCGAGCGTGCCGACGGCGATCTTCGCCTTGCCGACCTGGACGGTCAGCGTCGACTTCTTCCCGATCTTCACCGTCGGGTTCTTCAGCGCGACCTTGACCTTGCCGGCGCTGAGCGTGAAGCCGCCCTTGTGCGTGATCGTGCCGACAGCCGTCTTCGGGTCGATCGAGCCCCCGGAGATCGGCAGCACGAGCGAGCCGGCCTTCAGGACCTTGGCCGGCTTGATCGGATCGGCCGAGATTCTGGCCGCGCCGAGCAGCTTGACCGTCGGCTTGCTGAGCGTCAGCGTCGTGGTGCCGCCCGAGAGCTTCACCGAGGTCGTCGCGGCTCCGGCGGGAGCGGCGATCAAAAGCAGTCCAAGCACTGCGACCGCGAGGACGAGGCGGCCGTGCCAGCCATTCCTCAGATGCATGCAACGTCCTTTCCGGGAGTAGAGATCTACGTGACCGTACGGCCAATCGGTAACGTCCGGTTGACAGTTGGCGCGTAGACGCTCTACTGCTAACGCGCCGACAACTCCTACCCCAGCCATACCCCTCTTGGCACCTCCACATGCGACAGTGAAGCGACCGTGCGCCGCAGCATTCCGTCAGCAACCGAGCGCCGAATCGCCGCTGGGTTGCGCCATCGAGACCCCGACGCGGTCCGTGCCCTCTACGACGAGTACGGCGGAATCACGCAGGCCGTCCTGCGCGACGCGCTCGACGACCGCGGCGCCGTCGAGGACGTCATGCAGCAGGTCTTCCTAGAGGCGTGGCAACGCTGTTGCAGCTACGACCCCGACAAAGCGTCGCTCGGGACCTGGCTGGCGACGATCGCGCGCTCGCGGGCGATCGACCACCTGC
>JAATFK010000724.1 GCA_015655225.1 Solirubrobacterales bacterium
GCGCGAGCCCGATCCGCAGCGGCGCGCCCTCGACCGCGAGCTGCAGCCGGACGGTGCCGGGCTGGCTCAGGGAGACGCGCAGGAGCGCGGCGTGGCCGTCGATCGTGGCGGCCAGGTCGAGCGCGGCGCCGTCCTCGGAGCGCGTCGCTTCGCCGCCCTCCGCCAGGCAGGCGCGCGCGTCGGGCTCCTGCGGGATGACGCCCTCGGTCAGCTGGATGAACTGGTCGGCCACGTCGCCCCAGGCCGCCCAGGGACGCAGGTCGCCGACGACGAGACGCCCCTCGCGCCACAGCTCCAGGCGCGGCGGGTCGAGCGCGACGTGGACCTCGACGCCGTGCGCCGACAGCGCCGGCGAGCCGGTCGTGCCGCGGTCGATCCCCATCGATCATTCACCCTGCCGATCGAGGCCGTTTGGCGCGAGGGCGCTTCACCACCCGGTAACCGGATCTTCTCGGACTGGTTACGGGAGTGGCGGGTATGCAGGGGAATCTTATGTCATGCACGAGCCTACGCGAGTCGATCTCCACTGCCACTCGACCGCGAGCGAGACGTCGAAGCTGGGCGTTCAGCGCGCCGTCGGTCTGCCGGAATGCGCCACTCCGCCGCGCGAGGTGTACGAGCTCGCCAAGCGCCGCGGGATGGACTTCGTGACGATCACCGACCACGACACGATCGGCGGCTGCCTGCAGCTGGCCGACGAGCCCGACTGCTTCCTCTCGGAGGAGCTGACCACCTGGTTCAAGGGCGAGCCGCAGGCGGTCCACGTCCTCTGCTGGGGCATCACACCCGACGACCACGACTGGCTGCAGGCGCACGCGGGCGACGTCGAGACGATCGCCGCGCACCTCGCCGAGCAGCAGATCGCGTGTGCGCTCGCGCATCCCTTCTACGCCGTCGAGGCGCCGCTGACCGCGCGCCACCGCCGCCGCCTGGCGGAGCTGTTCCCGGTCTGGGAGACGCGCAACGGCTCGCGCGCGCCGGAGCTGAACGCGCCCGCCGCGATCTACATCGAGACGCACGGCGGCACGGGCGTCGGCGGCTCCGACGACCACGCCGGCGTCGACATCGGCCGCACGTTCACGCAGGCGCCCGCCGCCGCCACGCCAGCGGAGTTCCTCGCGCACCTGCGCGCCGGACGCGTCGAGGCGTGCGGCAAGCAGGGCAGCGCCGCGAAGTGGGCGCACAGCGCCGTGATCCTCGCGGTCCGCGCGCTCGGCACCGGCCAGGCGGAGCCGCCGAACCCGGCGGCGGTGCTGGAGCTGTGCGAGCGGATGATGCTCGAGGGCGACGCCCGCACCGGCGACGAGGGCGTCGGCCTCTCGCCCGACGACGGCCGCCGGATCCTGCGCGCCTGGATCGACGCGGTCGACCTCGAGGGCGATGCCGGCGAGCTGATCGCGCACATGCAGGAGGAGGGCTTCTCGCACTCCGAGCTGGCGCGCCGCGCCCGCCGCGTGCACGACCGCAGACTCGCGAAGGCGGTCCACGTCGCGGTCGACGCGGCGACCAGCGGCGGCGACATGGCGGCCGCGGCGACGGGGTTGTTCGCCGCCTGCACGCCGGTCGTCCCGTACGTGCCGGCGCAGGTCTTCCTCGCGAGAGAGAAGGAGAAGCTGCTGACGCGCGAGCTCGACCCGGTGCGCGTCGCGCTCGTCGCCGACGGCGTCGGCGGGATGCACGGCGTGACGCACACGCTCGACGAGATCCGCGAGCGCGGGCTGCCCGGCTACGAGGTCGAGGTGGTCGGGACCGACCGCCGCGTCGACCGCCGGCTGCCGGTCGTGACCGAGCTGGACATCCCGTTCTACCCGGGGCTGGAGATCGGCGTGCCGAGCCTGCCGGCGGTCGCCGAGGCGCTGACCGACGGCCGCTACGACCTCGTCCACCTCGTCTCGCCCGGGCCGGCGGGGATCGCGGCGGCGCTGATGGCGCGGCTGCTGGGCCTGCCGGTCGTCGGCTCCTACCACACGGAGCTCGCGGCCTACGCGCGGCTGCGGGCGCAGGACCCGAACATCGAGCTGATCGCGCGGATGGCGCTGGCGGCGTTCTACGGCCAGTGCGGGACGGTGCTCTCGCCGAGCGCGGCGGCCGACGCGTCGCTCGGCGAGCTGGGCATTCCCGCGTCGCGGATCGGCCGCTGGGACCGCGGCGTCGACCTGCAGCGCTTCTCCCCCGCCCTCCGCGCGCGGGCGACGACCGACCCGGAGGACGAGATCTTCGTGCTCTACGCCGGCCGCCTGACGAAGGAGAAGGGGATCGACCTGCTGGCCGACGCGTTCCTGCGTGCGCGGGAGCACGACCGCCGCCTGCGGCTGCTGCTGGCCGGGGGCGGCCCCGAGGAGGAGGCGCTGCGCGCGCGGCTCGGAGCGAGCGCCCGCTTCCTCGGCTGGCTCGACGGCGACGCCCTCGCCCGCGCGTACGCGAACGCCGACCTGTTCCTGTTCGCGAGCGAGACCGACACGTTCGGCCAGGTGATCCTGGAGGCGCAGGCAAGCGGCCTGCCGGTGCTGGCCGTCGACGCCGGCGGCCCGCGCGAGCTGATCGCGCACGACAAGACCGGCTGGCTCGCGCCCGCCCAGCCCGAGGCGCTCGCCGAGGCATTGGGCGAGCTGGCGCGCCGCCCGGCGCTGCGCGCTCGCCTGGGCGCCGCGGGCGTCGAGGCGGTCAGCCACCGCTCGTGGAACCGAGCGCTCTGCCAGCTCGCCGACGGCTACGAGCGCGCGCTGACGCTCGCGGCCGGCGCCGAGCGGGTCCAGGTCGTCGCCTAGGCCGGGACCGCCGAGGGCGTCGCGTAGCGCTCGGCCAGCAGCGGCATCACGCCCTCGGCGACCCAGTAGGCCTCCTCGAGGTGCGGGTAGCCGGAGAGGATCAGCTCGTCGAACCCGAGCGCGTGGTACTCGGCGATCCGCTCCGCGACCTCGGCGTGGCTGCCGACCAGCGCGGTGCCGGCGTTGCCGCGCACGAGCCCGATCCCGGCCCACAGGTTGGGTGCGATCTCGAGTGCGTCGCGACGGCCGCCGTGCAGGTCGAGCATCCGCCGCTGGCCGACCGACTCGCTCGCCGCCAGGCGCTCCTGCGCCTGCGCGACGTCGGCCGGGTCCATCCCGTCGAGCAGCCGCTGCGCCTCCGCCCACGCCTCTTCGGCGGTGTCGCGCGTGATCACGTGCAGGCGGATCCCGAAGCGCAGCCTGCGCCCCTCGCGCGCGGCGTGCTCGCGCATCCGCTCGAGCCGTTCGGCGACCATCGCGGGCGGCTCGCCCCAGGTCAGGTAGACGTCGGCGTGGCGCGCCGCGACCCGCTCGGCCGCCGGCGAGGCACCGCCGAAGTAGATCGGCGGGCGCGGCTCGGGCGGCGCCAGCACGGTCGCGCCCTCGACCTGGACGTGCTCGCCCTCGAAGTCGAACGGCGTCCCCGACCAGGCGCCCCGCACGATCGTCAGGAACTCGGCAGTGCGCGCGTAGCGGTCGTCGTGCGCGAGCCGGTCGCCGAAGCGCCGCTGCTCGGCCCGCTCCCCGCCGGTCACGACGTTGAGCGCGACCCGCCCGTCCGAGATCCGCTGGAACGTCGCCGCCATCTGCGCCGCCAGCGTCGGCGAGATCAGCCCCGGCCGCAGCGCGACGAGGAACCGCAGCCGCCGCGTCTCGCGCGCCAGTGCGGCCGTCACCAGCCACGCGTCCTCGCACCACGTCCCGGTCGGCGTCAGCACGCCCGCGAAGCCGCCCCGCTCGGCCGCCTGCGCGACCTGCGCGAGGTAGTCGATGCTCGGCGCGCGCGGCCGGCGCGAGCTGACGCCGGTGCGACTCCCGTCGCTGACGTCGCGCCCGTCGCCGGAGGTCGGCAGGAACCAGTGGAGGACCGGGCCGCCCCCGGCGTCCCTCACGCCGCCGGCCCCGCCCGACAAGCTCACCGCGCGGCGGGGTGGGCGGGGGCGGTGTCGAGCAGCCCACGCACGGCGACCTCGTCGGGGTGGAGCCAGAGCGGCTCGGTCGCGGTCTCGATCCGAACCGCGTCGGCCGGCGGCTCCACGCCGCCGGTCAGCAGCTCCAGGTCGCGCGCGTCGAGCGAGCGGTAGCGCTCCAGCGCCGCCTCCGGCTCCAGCAGCGACTCCTCGATCCC
>JAATFK010000675.1 GCA_015655225.1 Solirubrobacterales bacterium
CGGCGACGAGATCACGATCGACGTCGACAACCGCCGGATCGACGTGAACCTCTCCGACGAGGAGATCGCCGCGCGGGTGCGCGACTACGTGCCGCTCGCGCGCGCCGACGAGCACGTCGACGTCGCGATCCAGAAGTACGCGAAGCTGGTCGGCAGCGCCGCAACCGGCGCCGTCACGCTCTAGGCCGCGTCCGCGGCCGGGCCGGTGGGCGTGGCCGGCGCGGTGGGCGTGGCCGGCGCGGTGGGGGTGGCCGGCGCGGTGGGGGTGGCCTGGCCGGTCGGGTAAGTCGGCGCGGTGGGGGTGGCCTGGCCGGTCGGGGAAGCCGGCGCGGCTGGCTCCCGCAAGGCGGCCGGCCCGGCGGGGGTGGCTGGCGCGGCGGAGGCGGCCGGCGCGGTTGGGGCGGCCGACGCCGCCCCCTCCGCCACGAACCCGTCGAGCAGCGCGTTGAAGCGCTCGGGACGCTCCAGCATCGAGACGTGGCCGGTGTCGGCGAACACGACCTTGCGGGCGTTGGGGATCAGGCGCTCGAACTCACTCGCGTCGCGCAGCGGCACGAGGCGGTCGTCCTCACCCCAGACGATCAGCGTCGGGCACGCGATCTCCGGCACGCGGTCGCGGATCGGGTAGCTCAGCAGCGCGTCGAGCGCGGCGACGAAGCCGGGCTTGCCGGATCCTCTCAGCTGTTCGAACGCCAGCGCCGCGGGCAGCCGGTCGGGGTGGCGCACGACGTAGCGCAGCACGATCCGCCGCAGCCCCGGCCGGCGCGCGAACGACTCCATCTTCGACGCCGTCCAGCCGGTCGTCGCGGCGAGCACGCGCGCCGACGTCAGCAGCGGCCGGCGGTGCATCGAGTCGCTCGACAGCCCGGCGGCGGAGACGAGCACGAGCCGCTCGACCCGCTGCGGGAAGCGGATCGCCAGCTCGGCCGCGATGAAGCCGCCCATCGAGTTGCCGACGACGACCGCCGCGTCGATCCCGAGCGCGTCGCAGAGCTCCTCGACGATCCGCGCGTAGCCGGAGATCGAGATCGGCTCGGCCGGCAGCGGCGAGTCGCCGAAGCCCGGCAGGTCGAACGCGACGACGCGGTGCTCGCGCGCGAAGTGGGGGAGCGTCTCGAGCCAGTTCTGCCACGAGCCGGAGAGGCCGTGGATGAAGATCATCGGCGGGCCGGAGCCCAGCTCGACGACGTTGACGGGCCGGCCGGCGACCTCGACCCAGCGGCGGTGCGCCTGCCAGTCGACGTCCAGCCAGGCGGAGCGGCCGCTCGGACCGTAGTCGTCGGGCGTGACGTCGCCCTCGTGTGCGGACGCTTCGCTCATCGCATCTCTACCCTACAAAAACCCATGCGCATCGCGATCGACATCGACTCCACGCTCTACCACTACTGGGACCTCTTCTCGCAGCTCGCGCGCAAGCGCTTCGGCGTGACGCTGCCCTACGAGGAGCAGGTCACCTACGAGGTCACTCCGCTGCGTCGCGAGCAGGTCGCGGCGCTCGTCGCCGAGACCCACCGGTCCGAGCACATCCTCACCGCGACGCCCTACGACGGCGCGGTCGAGACGATCCGCGGCTGGCGTGAGGCCGGCCATTTCATCCACGTCACGAGTCATCGCGCCGACACCGCCCACGAGCCGACGGTCGCTTGGCTGCAGCAGATCGGCCTGCCCTTCGACGAGCTGTACTGCTCGTTCGACAAGATCAGCCGCTGCACGGAGATCAAGATCGACGTCCTGATCGACGACGCCCCCGAGAACATCCTGCGCGCGCAGGAGGAGGGGATCGTCCCTGCGACGATCGTCCACCCCTGGAACCGCGAGCTGTGCGAGGACGAGGAGGTCATCTGCGCTGCCGACTGGCACCAACTGCGGGAGCGACTCGCTCCGATCCTCGCGGGAGCGGCGCGGACCCCCAGCTGAACGGAAACTGGCGCGTGAACGCTCAGAGGGAAGAGCGGCACGCATCCGGATCGGCCGCGCTCGCGTAAGCGAACGTCAAGACGGCTCGGCGGGATCCGGGCCTCGACGCAGTTCCTCCATCGAGATCTCCTCCCATCCGCCTTCCAGCAGGGAGGCATGATGGTCCCCGTGACGAATAGCAAGAGCGCCGATGAACTTCTCTCTCACCTGTCTGCGGAGCACCGCGTACCACAGCGTCGTCGCGTCGCTCGTCCCCTGGATCCGGAACCAGGGACGCGCCGGCGGATCGCTGTCGTGGACGTATCCGCCCTCGCGCAGCTGCGTCAGGGAGGCGACCTGACCCGTGTCGGTGTCGATGAAGAAGATGGCCATGGCGGCGGAGCCTAGCGACCCCTGGCGCGACGCTCTCGCGCTGCTCGCGCAGGACCTCCTCAGCCGCGGCGCGGCCGAGAAGACCCGTGCCGCCTACGCCTCCGACGCCGGCCAGTTCGTCCGCTGGGCTCGCGACCACGCGCTCGTCCCGGGCGACGTGACCCCCCGCGCCCTTCGCCGCTACGCCGCCGGCCTGACCGAGCAGCGCCAGGCGCCGACGACCGTCGCCCGCAAGCTCGCGTCGCTGCGCGCCGTCTTCCGCACGCTCGTCGAGCACGGCCAGCTGGAGCAGAACCCCGCCGACCTGCTGTCGGCGCCCCGCAAGGCCCAGCGCCTCCCGCGCGTGTTGAAGCCGGCCGAGGTCGCCGCGCTGCTCGACCGCATTCCCGCCGACAGCGCCCTCGCCCTGCGCGACCGCGCGCTGTTCGAGCTGGCCTACGCCTCCGGCCTGCGCGCCGAGGAGATCGTGAACCTCGACGTCGACTCGATCGAGTTCGACGACGAGCGCGTCCGGGTCGAGGGCAAGGGCGGCAAGACCCGCATCGTCCCGACCGGCGAGCCGGCCCTGCGGGCGATCGAGCGCTACCTCGCACGCGCGAGGGCCGCCCTCGCCAACGACGACACGGAGCCCGCGCTCTTCATCTCGAAGTCCGGTCGACGGCTGTCGACGTCGGACGTTCGGCGACGCCTGAGGGTCTGGGCGCAACGCGCGACGGGGGTCGCCGAGGGGACCGCGGGCGTGGCCGGCGTCTCGCCGCATTCACTCCGGCACTCCTTCGCGACGCATTTGTTGGAGAATGGTGCGGACTTGCGATCGATCCAAGAGCTGCTGGGGCACGCGAGCATCTCGACGACGCAGGTCTACACTCGGGTAGAGTCCGGGCGGCTGCGGTCGGCGTACGCACAAAGCCATCCGCGCGCATAGGCCACGGGAGGCGGCGCTGGAAACCAACGTCAAAGCGATCGAGCTAAAGGATCTCTGGCGCCGCTACAAGGCGAGCGGCGACGGGCGTGCCCGCGAGCGACTCGTGGTCGCGTACTCACCCTTGGTGAAGTACGTGGCTGGTCGCATGGCGTCGGGCCTCCCGGCGCACGTCGAGGAAGCGGACCTGATCTCCTACGGCTTGATCGGCTTGATCTCGGCGATCGAGCGCTTCGACCTGGGGCGCGAGATCAAGTTCGAGACCTACGCCATTCCCCGCATCCGCGGGGCGATCATCGACGAGCTGCGCTCGCTCGACTGGGTTCCCCGGTCGGTGCGCGCCCGTGCGCGCGAGATCGAGCGGGCCAACGCGAGACTCGAGCACCGTCTGCAGCGGGCGCCGACGGACGAGGAGATGGCGAACGAGCTGGACATGTCGATGGACGACTTCCAGGACGCGCTGATCCAGATCTCGAACTCGACGATCGCCGCGCTCGACGAGCTGTGGACCGTCTCGGACGCCAGCGGCGACCAGATATCGCTGCTC
>JAATFK010000678.1 GCA_015655225.1 Solirubrobacterales bacterium
ATCCGCCGCGACGTCCGCTCCGCGCAGGAACGCGATCCCGCCGCGCGCGGCGTCGGGACGATCGAGGTGCTGGCGATCTGGCCGGGCGTGCACGCCGTGCTCGCGCACCGCGTCGCGCACGCGCTGTTCGAGAGCGGCGTCCCGCTGCTGCCGCGGCTGATCGCCGCCGTCTCCCGCGCCTACACCGGGATCGAGATCCATCCCGCCGCCTCGATCGGCTCTGGCTTCTTCATCGACCACGGGATGGGGGTCGTGATCGGCGAGACGGCCGAGATCGGCAACGACGTGACGATGTACCAGGGCGTCACGCTCGGCGGCACCGGCTTCGCCACCGGCAAGCGCCACCCGACCGTGCAGGACAACGTCACGATCGGCTCCGGCGCGAAGCTGCTCGGCCCGATCACGATCGGCCACGGCTCGAAGATCGGCGCCAACACGGTCGTGATCCACGACGTCCCGCCGCACTCGACGGTCGTCGGCAACCCCGGCCATCCGGTTCGCATCGACGGCCGCCGCCCGGAGGGCCCCGACGCCGACTGGGTCCACCTGCCGGACCCGATCTCCGACGCGATCAAGGGCCTCGCGAGCCGCATCGGCGCGCTCGAGCGGTACGCCGCCGAGCGTGTCGGCGAGCCGCCGCCGGCGGCTCAGGAGCCGGAGCCGGTGCGACCCGCGCGCGGGCCGAACCCGGCCGGCGGCTGAGTCGCCTCGGCGGGCGGCTCCGCGACGCCGCCGCTCGTCGTCGGCGGCATGTTGCGCCGCGTCCGCACGACGTAGAGCGGGCGTCCCTTGACCTCGTCGTAGATCCGCCCGACGTACTCGCCGATCAACCCGATCGCCATCAGCTGGATCCCGCCCAGCAGCAGGATCGCGATCGTCAGCGAGCCGAAGCCGGGCAGGTAGGAGCCGGAGATCCGCAGCGCGATCACGACCGGGATCGCGATGAACGCGACGAGCGAGACGAGGAAGCCGAAGAGCGTCGCGAGCTGCAGCGGCCGGTGCGAGAACGACGAGATCGCGTCGAAGGAGAAGCGCAGCATGCGGCTCAGCGTGTACTTCGTCTCGCCCGCGTAGCGCGCGTCGCGCTCGTACGGGACGGCCGTCTGCGTGTAGCCGATCCAGACCGTCATCCCGCGCAGGAAGCGGTTGCGCTCGCGCATCGCCAGGAGCGCGTCGAGCGGGGCGCGGTCGAGCAGGCGGAAGTCGCCCGAGTCATGCTCCAGCGGGACGTTCGCGAGCGCGTCGAAGAGTCTGTAGAAGAGCTTGGCGGTGGCGAGCTTGAAGTGCGTCTCGCCGTCGCGCTTGTGCCGCACCGCGTAGACGACGTCGGTACCGCGCCGCCAGTGGTCGAGCATCTGCGGGATCACCTCGGGGGGATCCTGCAGGTCGGCGTCGATCATCACGATCGCGTCGCCGGCGGCGTGGTCGAGCCCGGCGGTGATCGCCGTCTGGTGGCCGAAGTTGCGCGACAGCTCGATCACGCGCACGCGCTCGTCGGCGGCGGCGAGCCCCGCGAGCAGCTCGGCGGTGCGGTCGGTCGAGCCGTCGTCGACCAGCACCAGCTCGAACGGTATGCCCTCCAGCGCCGCGCATACGCGCGCGTGGAAGACCTCGATCAGCTCGTCCTCGTTGAAGACCGGCGCGACGACGCTGAGCAGGCCCAGCGTGCGCGTGCTTTCCGGTGCGTCGGCGGCCATCGGTCGAATGCTACGGGCTACTGGGCGCCCGGCGGGCGGACGCCCAGGGTGTGGACGTACGCGGGCAGGAAGTCGAGCAGCCGGATCGCCACGACGAGCACCGTGAACGCGAGCGCGGCGCGCCGCAGGCGCCGGTCGCCGAGCGACGCCAGCGGCGTCAGCCAGACGACATACCAGGGCAGCAGCACGGGCGTCAGCAGCAGCGTCCAGAGCGTCGCCCAGCCGGCCCCGGCGAGCCAGTCGAGCCGCCCGCGCCAGACGCGCCGCGCCAGTTCGAGGCCGAGCGCGACGGTCGCGAGCGTGAGGCCGAGGCGCACGCCGCCGCCGGGCAGCCCGCCGCCCAGCAGCTGGTGGGACACGAACCCCGGGATGCTGTGCCAGTCGCTCGCGTGCGCGCCGAGCGTGCGCCCGAGCGAGAACGGCGCCGTGCCGAACGCGACGAGCGCGCCGCCCGCCAGCGCGGCGGCCGCGAGCGCCGCGCCCGCGAGCGTGCGGCGGAGCTGGCGCCGCTCGCCGCGGAGCCCGAGCGCGAGGAACGGCAGCACGACGACGGCCGACAGCTTGATCGCCCCGGCCGCGACGATCGCCGCCGCGCCGGTGCCCGCTCGCCGTGCCAGCGCCAACCGGACGCCGGCCAGCAGCAGCGCGACCATCAGCAGGTCGTTGTGGCCGCCGCCGACCGCCCACACCAGCAGCAGCGGGTTGAGCCCGACGAGCAGCGCGGCCGGCAGGGGCGCCAGCCCGCGCGCTCTCGCGCACGACCAGACGAGCCCGACGCAGCCGAGCGACGCGGCCGCGCTCAGCAGCTTGAGGGTCCATGCCGCCCCCGCCACGCCGAGCGGCGCGACGGCGTAGCTGAGCCCCGTGAAGAGCGGCCCGTAGACCGACGGCGTCCCGACCCAGGTGAGACCGGTGAAGGGGAACGAGGGGTCGCCGCGGATCGCGATCGGGCCGTGCAGGTAGGGGCTCAGATGGTGCAGCGCGCCCATGCGGCCGTAGGCGACGTAGGAGAAGAGGTCGCTGGAGAAGAGGGGCGGCGCGAGCGCGAACGCGACGTGCAGGACGACCACGACCGCCAGCGCGGGCGCCACGGGCAGCGCGGCGGCGCCGCGCACGGCCGCGAGGTAGCCGGCCAGCAGCAGCGCGATCGCGACCGCGCAGCCGCGGGCGCCGAGCGTCAGCCCGCTGCCCGCGAAGACGCCCTGGAGCGCCGGCGTCAGCGGCGCCTGCGCGCGTGGTGCCAGCAGCGGCGAGGCGGGCGCCGCGAGCGCCAGCGTGACCCCCACGACGAGCAGCGAGCCGAGGCCCGCGACGCCGATCCAACGCGTCCAGCGGCTCGCGCCCGCTGCGCGCTCGGCGTCGTCGGCGCGCCCGCGCGCGACTCCGGCCGCGCGCAGGTCGAGCGCCGCGCCGCCGCTCATCGGCCGCTCAGGTCGCCGGCGTCGAGGGACGCCGCCGCGCCGCCCGCCGGACCGCGGCGGGCGCCGTGCGCCGCAGCTGCGGGACCCGCCAGATCGCCTCCAACGCGATCCACGGCGACATCTTGCTGGTGCCGGCGGTGCGGTCGCGGAAGATGATCGGCACCTCCTCGACGGTGAACCCGGCGAGCAGCGCGCGGTAGGTGATCTCGATCTGGAAGGTGTAGCCCTGCGAGCCGACCGTGTCGAGCTCGATCGCCTCCAGCACCTCACGGCGGATGCACTTGAAGCCGCCCGTCAGGTCGCGCACGGAGACGCCGAGCAGCGTGCGGGCGTACCAGCTCCCGCCTCGGCTCAGGAGCTGCCGCGCGAGCCCCCAGTCGGAGACGCCGCCGCCGGCGACGTAGCGCGAGCCGAGCACGAGATCGGCGCGCGCGGAGGCGGCGACGAGCGCCGGCAGGTACGCCGGGTCGTGCGAGAAGTCGGCGTCGATCTCGCAGAGTCGTTGCGCGCCGCCCGCGAGCGCGTGGGCGAAGCCGGCCAGGTACGCCTGCCCGAGGCCGTCCTTCGTCGTGCGGTGCAGCACCTCGACGACGCCCAGCTCGGCGCCGAGCCGTTCGGCGATCGCGCCGGTGCCGTCGGGCGATCCGTCGTCGACCACGAGGATGCGGTGATCGTCCG
>JAATFK010000131.1 GCA_015655225.1 Solirubrobacterales bacterium
CAGGCCTCGTCGACGCTGCCCACGAAGTCGAGCAGCGCCTCCGCCAGCCGCTCCGGCGACTCCAACGCGACGTAGTGGCCGACGCCGTCGAGCTGGACCGAGGCGACCTCGCCCGGGACCGCTCGTGACAGCGTCGCGGCCGTGAACGGGCCGCCGCCCCCGCCGACCGCGAGCACCGGCGCGCGCAGCGGGCGGGCCCGCGCGAGCGCCTCGATCTCCTCGCCCTCCCGCAACATCGAGCGGTAGAGCCCGGCGGCCCCGCGCCAGCCGTCCGGGCGAGCGTAGGTGCGGGCGAACTCGTCCAGATCGGCGTCGCCGACCGCGCCGGGGTCGGCCGTCATCGCCGGTAAGGCGACTGCCTGCAGGAACTCCCGCTCGCGTCCGGCGAGCAGCAGCTCGGGGATCCCGGGCGCGGCGAGGACGCCGATGTGCCACGCGCCGCCGTGCGTCACGTCGGCGAGCGCCTCCAGACCGAACCCGGGCAGGCCCATCTCCACCGCGGTGAGGCTGAGCACGTTCTCCGGATGGGTGGCGGCGAGGCGGAAGACCGTCGCGCCCGCGATGTCCTGTCCGACGAGGTGGACCGGGCCGACGTCGAGCTGCTCGATCAGCTGGTGAAGGTCCTCGGCCGCGGTCGCGCTGTCGTCGCCGGCTGTCGCCACCGCGGAGTCGCCGAAGCCGCGAAGGTCGACCGCGAAGACGCGGTGGCGGGCCGCGAGCAGCGGGATCAGCTCGTGGAAGGCCCACCAGCTCTCGGGGAAGCCGTGGACCTGCAGGACCGGCGAGCCGGCCTCGCCCGAGGCGACGTGGTGCAGCCTCGTGCCGTTCACCTCGACGTGGTGGTGCGTGATGCCCGGGAGCGTCGCTCCGGCCGGCGTGCTGAGCATGGTCTCTCTCACTTGGTCGACAACCCTGTTGTCCATATGATAGGTAACCTGGTTGTCTTTGTCCACCCGGTGGCGTAGCCTGCGCGTCCATGTCCCGCTCCGGCGCCGACCTCGCCCTGCTCCTCCTCGGTGGCTTCCGCTCGCTCGTCGACGCGGCGATCGTGGAGCTGGCGGCGGCGGGCTATGACGACGTGCGGCCGGTTCACGACTTCGCGATGCGGGCGATCGCCGGCGGTGCGGAGACGACCTCGGAGCTGGGTCGGCGCCTCTCCGTCTCCAAGCAGGCGGCGGCGAAGACCGTCGCAGTGCTCCAGGAGCGCGGCTGGGTCAGGCGCGAGCCCGACCCCGGCGACGCTCGCCGCAAGCGCCTGGAGGTCACCCCGCTCGGCTTCGAGGTCCTGAGACGGGGCGAGGCGATCTTCGACCAGCTGCGCGCGCGCTGGGAGCAGCAGATCGGCCGTGACGAGCTGACGGCGATCGAGACGCACCTGGCGACGCTCGTCGGCGCCGCGCCCGGACGGCTCGACACCCCAGGCTGGATCGTGCACGACCTCGGCGAGCCCACCTAGGTGGGCATGGTCGCTGCTCAGTCATCGTGCGTGCGCAGCGCCGTCGCCGCCACGACGCAGCCGATCCCGACGACCTCCAGCGGACCCGGGACCTGGCCGAGGACGACGATCCCGACGAGCGTCGCGGTCGCCGGCAGGAGCGCCAGCAGCAGCGCGAAGCGGGCGCGCGAGAGCCGCGCCATCGCGACCTGGTCGAGCGCGTAGGGAATGACCGACGACGCCAGCCCGACGCCGACGCACGCCGCCAGCAGCCCCGGTGAGAGCAGCGCGTGCGCGGCCGAGGAGGCGCTGAACGGCGCGAGCGCGACCGCCGCGACCGCCATCGCGACCGCCAGCCCCCGGCCGCGGTCGAGCGCCGGGTCGGCGGCGACGCGGTGCCCGAGCACGATGTAGCCCGCCCACAGCACCCCGGCCGCGAGCGCCAGCGCGACGCCGAGGGCGTTGCCGGCGAGGTGCACGTCGCTCAGGAGGACGACGCCGGCGACCGCCAGCGCGAGCGCGCCGAGGTCGCGCCGCGTGCGCGACCCGGCGACCGTGACGGCGATCGGGCCGAGGAACTCGAGCGCGACCGCCGTCCCCAGCGGCAGCCGGTCGATCGCGAGGTAGAAGGTGGTGTTCATCCCCCCCAGCACGAGGCCGAAGGAGACCAGCAGCCAGAGGCGGGAGCGGCGGGCGGCGCGGTCGCGGGCGGTGGCGGTGGCGGGCCCGCGCGTGCCGACGGCGGCGCCGGCCGGGCCGCTCGGGACCAGCGGCCGCAAACGGGAGAGCGGCGCCACGCGGCCGCGTACGCCGACGGCGTCCGGCACCCGGAGCGGCGCCGCGCCGCCAGGCGCGCCGTCCACCGCGAGCACCCCCCACGGCCGTCGCCACGCCACCAGCACGACCGCCGCCGTCAGCACCCGCAGCCACGCGACGCCGGCCGCCGGCACGCGGGCGAACAGCAGCACGGCGAGCCCCGCGCCGACGTACTGCGTGACCGCCCCGATCACGAACAGCCCCTGCGGCGGGGTCCGCCACGGCAGCCCGCCGAGACGGCGGGCGCGGCTGGCGACGGCCTCCATCGCTCCAGTATGCCCGCGCTCGCGCGCCGCCACGTTGCTTTCCGACCTTCCCGCCCGCACGCGCTCGCCGCCCGGCATGCAACGTTTCGCGCGAGGGAACGCAAGGACCGTGAGCGTCATAACCTCCGCCCCCCGCGAGCCCGGTCGCACCCTCGACGGCGAGCGACTGCTCGCGCGCTACCGGCGGACCCGCGACCCCCGGGCGCGCGAGGAGGCGATCCGCTGCTACATGCCGCTCGCCCGCCGCCTCGCCTCCCGCTACCAGCGCGGACAGGACCCACTCGACGACCTGCTGCAGGTCGCCTACCTCGGCCTCGTGAAGGCGGTCGACCGCTTCGACCCCTCCCACGGCGCGCGCTTCAGCTCGTTCGCGATCCCGACGATCTCCGGCGAGCTGCGCCGGCACTTCCGCGACACCTCGTGGACGCTGCACGTCCCGCGCGGCGTCCAGGAGGCGGCGCTGCGGGTGACGCGGGCGACGAGCGTGCTGACGACCGAGCTGGGCCGCCCGCCGACCGCCCGCGAGCTGGCCGACGCGACCGACCTCTCGCTGGAGGACGTCGCCGAGGCGCTGCAGGCGCGCGCGATCCAGGACACGACCTCGCTCGACCAGCCGCGCGCGGGCGGCCTCGACGGCGACGTCACGATCGCCGAGGTCGTCGGGGCGGACGACGAGCGCCTGGAGCTGGTCGAGGAGCTGGCGACCGTCGCCCCCCTGATCCAAGCCCTGCCGCTGCGCGAGCGCGAGATCCTCTTCATGCGCTTCGCGCGCGATCTGACGCAGTCGGAGATCGCGGAGCGGATCGGCTGCTCGCAGATGCAGGTCTCCCGCCTCCTGCGGCGCGCGATCACCCGGCTCAGCCAGGTCAGCGACCAGCCGCAGGCCGAGGCGCGCCGCCCGTCGCGGGCGGCGGCCCCCGCCGCGGTCGATGGCGCACCCTGAGTCGATCGAGGTCGTCGCACTCGGGGCCTCCGCGGGCGGCGTCGAGGCGCTGACGCGGCTGATCTCGCTGCTGCCGGCCGACTTTCCCGCTGCCGTCTTCGTCGTCCTGCACCTGCTGGAGTCGGGCACCAGCCGGCTGGCGGCGATCCTCGGGCGCGCCGGGGCGCTGCCGGTGGAGACCGCGCGCGACGGCGCGCCGGTCGTCCCCGGGCGGGTCGCGGTCGCGCCGCCCGGCGTCCACCTGACGCTCGACGGCGCGGTGATGCGGCTCGGCGACGGGCCGCGCGAGCGCGGTCACCGGCCGGCGGTCGACCCGCTCTTTCGCAGCGTCGCCGAGCACCGCGGCCCACGCGCGGCGGCCGTCGTCCTCTCCGGAACCGGCAGCGATGGGACGCGCGGGCTGCTGGAGGTCAAGCGCCGCGGCGGCGTGGCCTTCGCGCAGGATCCCGCCGAGGCACGCTACGACGGGATGCCGCGCAGCGCGCGTACGCACGTCGCGCTCGACGGCGTCCTCGGATGCGAGGCGCTCGCGAGCACGCTCGTTCGTCTGGCCACCGCAGGGGCGGGTACGATCAGCGGAGCGCTCGGCCACCCGATCGCTCCCACCCCGGACGCCGTCGAAGACGTCCCCGACGTCGCGAACGAGAGCCAGGCATGAGCGAGACGACGAGCGACGCGGACCCCGCCGAGCACGAGCCCGACGGTCCCGTCGAGCCGCTCGAGCTGCTGCTCGACTACCTCAAGCGCGCTCGCGGGTTCGACTTCACCGGCTACAAGCGCTCCAGCCTCGAGCGCCGCATCTCGAAGCGGATGGGCATGCTGGAGCTGGGCGGCGCCGGCACGTACCTCGACTATCTCGACTACCTCGAGGTCCACCCGGACGAGTTCAGCGCGCTGTTCGACACGATCCTGATCAACGTGACCGCGTTCTTCCGCGACGAGGACGCGTGGGAGTGGGTCGCCCGTGAGATCGTCCCGCAGCTGCTGGTGCTGCGCCGCACCGACGCGCCGGTGCGGATCTGGAGCGCCGGCTGCTCCTCCGGCGAGGAGGCCTACACGATCGCGATCCTGCTGGCCGAGGCGCTCGGGCGCGACCAGTTCCTCGACCGCGTGAAGATCTACGCGACCGACGTGGACGAGGACGCGCTCGCGACGGCGCGACAGGGCGTCTACGAGGCGCAGCAGGTGGCGGGCGTCCCCGAGGTCCTGCTCGACCGCTATTTCGACCGCACCGGCGGCCGCTTCCGCTTCGACACGGCGTTGCGCCGCGCCGTCATCTTCGGTCGCAACGACCTCGTCCAGGACGCGCCGATCTCGAAGATCGACCTGCTGCTCTGCCGCAACACGCTGATGTACTTCAACGCCGAGACGCAGGCCCGGATCCTCGGCCGCTTCAACTTCTCGCTCGACGGCAACGGCTTCCTCTTCCTCGGCAAGTCGGAGATGCTGATCACGCACACCGACCTGTTCACGCCGGTCAACCTCAAGCGCCGCGTCTTCAGAAGAGTGCAGAGCGCGAGCCTGCGCGACCGCCTGCTGGTGGCCGACCGCACGACCGACGGGAACGCCGGCCAGCTGGGGCTGGCGATGCGCGAGAGCGGCTTCGACGCGGCCCCGTTCGCGCAGGTGATCGTGGCCGACGACGGCCGGCTCGTGCTCGCGAACCGCCGCGCGCGCGAGCTGTTCGCGCTGACCGGCGAGGACCTCGGCCGGCCGCTGAAGGAGCTGGGGCTCTCCTACCGCCCGCTGGAGCTGCCGGCCGCGATCGAGCAGGCCGCGAACGACCGCCGCTCGCTCACGCGCGGACCGGTCGCCTGGACGACGGCGGAGGGCGAGGCGGTCGAGCTGGAGGTGCTCTTCACGCCGCTGTTCGCCGGTGCCGCCCTGCTCGGCGTGAGCATCGCCTACAGCGACGTGACCGAGCGCCAGCGGCTGCGCGACGAGCTGGACCGCGTGCGCCACGAGCTGGAGACCTCCTACGAGGAGCTGCAGTCCACGGTCGAGGAGCTGGAGACGACGAACGAAGAGCTCCAGTCCACGAACGAGGAGCTGGAGACGACGAACGAGGAGCTCCAGTCCACGAACGAGGAGCTGGAGACGACGAACGAAGAGCTCCAGTCGACCAACGAGGAGCTGGAGACGATCAACGACGACCTGCGCGAGCGCAGCGGGGACGTCGACGCCGTCAACCTCTTCCTCGAGACGGTCCTCACTAGCGTCGGGGTCGGCGTCGTCGTGCTTGACACCGAGCGCAAGGTGCAGGTCTGGAACGCGCACACGGAGGAGCTGTGGGGATTGACGAGCGCCGAGGTCGGCGGCGAGCGCTTCTTCGAGCTCGACGTCGGCCTGCCGATCGACCAGCTGAAGACGCCGATCCGCGAGGCGATGCGCGACCGCTCCTTCCGCGCCGACGTGACGCTCGCGGCGACGACCCGCCGCGGCCGCGCGATCGAGTGCACCGTGACGGTCCTCCCGCTCGCGGTCGATGGCACCGACGTCTCCGGCGCGGTCCTGCTGATGGAGGTCCGCGGCGAGCCGACGAACGGGCCGGTCGGCTAGCCGGACTCGTCGTCCTCGGGCGGTGCCGGCACCGGCACCGACTGCGCCTCCCACGCCCGCGTCACGCGCGCCCGCAGCTCGGCGCTGCGCTCGCGGGCTGCCAGCGAGCGCGCCCGCGTCTCGCGCGCCTGCACGAGCGCCCGCTCGTGCGCG
>JAATFK010000016.1 GCA_015655225.1 Solirubrobacterales bacterium
AGCAGCGCGCACAACGTCGCGACGACGACGCGCATCAGGATGCGAAACGAAAAACGCCGGCCCATGGCAGAGCCTTGGCGCATGGCGGGGCGCTGGACAAGCGCGCGCCGCGCGAGCTTCAGCCGTGATACCTGTCAGAGCGAGATGATTTTATGCTCGACCCGGTCGGGGATGATCCATCGTTTCGCATGGCGGAGCGTTTTTCACCGCGGATAGCGGTGAAACAGAATCGCCTCCATGCGAACAATGGATCAATAGCGAAGCCGGCGCGCGACTGCCTCGTGATTCGATCGCTGCGGAGTCGCCTTTGCGCTGGCGCGTCCGCATCGCTCTACGCACACACCCGCAGCGCCTCGAGGTCGGCGATCAGCCCCGGCCCGGTCGGCTCCCAGCCCAGCAGCTCGCGTGTGATCGTCGCCGTGGCGGGGCCGTCGACGCTCCAGAAGCGGCCGAGGAAGCCGACGTAGTCGCCGGCCTGCTCGGGCGTGACCGAGATCGCCGGGATGCCGAGGTGCGCGGCGATCTGCTCCGCGACCTCGCGGATCGGGACGCCCTCCTCGCCGACCGCGTGCAGCACCGACCCGGCGGGCGCCGACTCGAGCGCGAGGCGGAAGAGGCGCGCGGCGTCGTCGCGGTGGACCGCCGGCCAGCGGTTGGCGCCGTCGCCGACGTAGGCCGCGGCGCCGCTCTCGCGGGCGAACCCGATCGCGACCGGCACGAACCCGTTGTCGCCGTCGCCGTGCGTCGTCGGCGGCAGTCGCACGACCGAGGAGCGGACGCCGCGGTCGGCGAGCGCGAGGGTGTAGTGGGCGTTCGCCAGCCGTCCCTGGGCGCCGCCGATCGGGACCTCGCCGTCGCCGGTCGCCTCCGCCAGCCCGTCGCGCTCGGTCGCCGCCTGGCCGGGCGGCAGCCCGAGCACGCCGAGGATGCCGGAGGCGATCACGAACGGCTTGTCGCTGCCGGCCAGCGCCTCGCCGAGGGTCTCGATCGCCGCGCGGTCGGCGTTGGTCGCGCCGACGAAGTCCCCGGAGAAGGCGATGTCGTGCTTGAACGCGAGGTGGACGACCCCGTCGGACGAGCTGGCGGCGTCGCGCAGCAGATCGAGGTCGTCGAGCGTCCCCGTGAGCGGCTCGACCCCGGCGGCTCGCAGGGCGTTGGCCGCCTCGTCGGAGCGGGCGAGCCCGCTGACCTCGTGGCCTGCCTCCAGCAGCTCGGGGACGAGACCCCGGCCGACCCAACCCGACGCTCCGGTGACGAAGACGCGCATGACAACCTCCTGATTTCGTGATGAGCAATTCCTAGTACGATCGTACTAGGAATGTCGAACGACGACCGAGGAGGCGGCGATGGCGGGACGACCAGTCGACCATCAGCGACGGGCGCAGCTGCTCGACGCGATCGTCGACTACGCGATCGAGCACGGCTTCTCGGAGCTGTCCTGGCGGCCGGTCGCCGCCGCCCTCGGGGTCTCGACCACGACCCTCGTGCACCACTTCGGGACCAAGGAGCAGATGTTCGAGGCGATCCTCGGACGGCTGCGGGAGCGCATGATCGTCTCGATGCGGGACCTCACCGGCGAGCAGGCCGACCTCGCGACGGCGGCGCGCGCGGCCTGGGAGCGCACCTCCGGCCCGGAGCGCGCGGCGGAGTTCCGGCTCTTCTTCGCCGTCTACGGACGCGCGCTGCAGGCGCCGCGGCAGTTCGCGGAGTTCCTCGAGCACGTCGTCGCCGACTGGATGGGCGCGCTGCGCGACGCGCAGGGCCCGGACGTCGACCCGGCGACCGCGACGCGCACCGCCACCCTCGTGATCGCGACGATCCGCGGGCTGCTGCTCGACCTGCTCGCGACCTGCGACCGCGACCGGATCGAGGACGCGGCCGAGGCCTTCCTCGCGACGCTCAGTCGCGCGGGGTGATGCGGTCCAGCTCGATCTCGGCGCCCTCGCGCGTGTCGACGTAGACGACGTACGCGAGCGGCGGGCCGCCGAAGAACGTCGCGTTGTCTCCGCCGCCGACGTAGACGGCCGGGCGCGCCGAGCCCTCGGGCCCGTGGACCCACAGTCTCTGGCCTTCGGTGAAGGGATCCTCGGCGTGGGCCATGCGAGCCCGAACGCTACTACGAGATCGCGCCGGCGGCGGTCAGTGCGATCACGAGCAGGCCGGCCGCGAAGCGGTAGAGCACGAAGGCCCGCAACGTGTGCTGGGTCAGGTAGCGCAGCAGGAAGGCGATCGACGCGTAGCCGACGACGAACGCGAGCAGCACCGCCAGCACCGTCGGGGCGGCGCCCGCACCGCCGCCGTTGCCGACGTCCTTCAGCTCGAACAGCCCCGACAGGACGACCGCCGGCACCGACAGCAGGAACGAGTAGCGCGCGGCCGCCTCGCGCGTCAGGCCGCGCCAGAGGCCGGCCGAGATCGTCGAGCCCGAGCGCGAGATCCCGGGGATCAGCGAAAGCACCTGCGCACCGCCGATGAAGGCCGCGTCGCGGGCGTCGAGCGCGTCGAGGTGACGCCGCCGGGAGGCGGTGATGTCGACGTAGGCGAGCACGATCCCGCCGACGACGAGCGACGCCCCGATCAGGTAGAGGCTGCGGAACTGATGCTCGATCGGGTGCTGGAAGGCGAGCCCGAAGATCCCGATCGGGATCGTGCCGAGAATGATGTACCAGCCGAGCCGCGCGTCGAGCGTCCTCCGGGCGACGGGGTCCCGCAGGCCGGCGAGCCAGGCGCGGAAGATCCGCCACAGGTCCTCGCGGAAGTAGATCAGCACCGCGAGCATCGTCCCCAGCTGCACGACCGCGGTGAAGG
>JAATFK010000721.1 GCA_015655225.1 Solirubrobacterales bacterium
ACGGACTCGCTGCTCGCCCAGGACCCGAAGACGGGCAAGTTCCTGCCCTGGCTGGCGACGAGCTACACGGTGAACGCGAACGCGACGAAATTCACCTTCACCCTGCGCAGAGGGGTCACCTTCAGCGACGGGACGCCGCTGAACGGGCAGGCGGTCGCCGACAGCTTCAACGCGATCGTGCACACGCTGGGAGCGGCGGCGTCGCTGCCGATCGGCTACCTCAACAACTACGCCGGCGCGAAGCCGCTCGGCGACGACGAGGTCGAGGTCGACTTCTCGAAGCCGAACATCGCGTTCCTGCAGGGGACGGCGACGAGCAACCTCGGGATCGTCTCGGAGTCGACCTCGAGACTGTCGGCAGCGCAGCGCTGCGCCAGAGGCGTGATCGGGACCGGCCCGTTCGTGATCTCGAAGTTCGTGCCGGCGCAGACGCTCGTCTACAAGAAGCGCGCCGGCTACACGTGGGACAACCCGCTCGGCTCGAACCACGGCGCGGCCTACCTCGACGGGCTCCAGATCGTCAACCTGAGAGACACGTCGGTGCTCGCCGGCAGCCTCATCAGCAACCAGATCGACGCCTACTCGGTCGTGCTGCCGCAGGACGCCAGCCGGATCGAGTCGGCCGGCGGCCACGTCTACACGACGACGAACGCCGGCTACCCCGTCGCGATCCTGCCGAACGTGAGAAACACGATCTTCAGCGACCCGGTCGTGCGCCAGGCGCTGCAGATCGGCTTCGACCGCCAGCAGGCGATCAACGGCGTGATCGGCAGCTGGTTCCACCCCGCGACCTCGGCGCTCAGCTCGAGCACGGTCGGCTACACCGACCTCAGCTCGCTCCTGACGTATGACCCGACGAGAGCGGAGCAGCTGCTGCAGCAGGACGGCTGGATCCCGGGCAAGGACGGCATCCGCGTCAGAGACGGCAAGCGCCTGCAGTTCGACGTCACCTGGGAGATCGACTGGAACGCCACCTCCAGCGTGCTGGCGGTGATCAAGGAGCAGCTGAAGAGAATCGGCTTCGACCTGACGATCAACGTGGTCCCGGCCGGCCAGTCGGCCGCGATCTACGCGAGCGGCAAGTACTCCTCGCGGTGGGTCAACGGCTACACGCCCGAGCCCGACACGCTGCGCGCGATCCTCGCCGTGAACGCCGGCAACTGGTCGGGCCGCAGCAGACCCGACGAGCTCGACACGCTGCTGAACAAGCAGGTCCAGCAGGCGAACCCGACCGAGCGCAACGCGACGCTCGCGCAGATCCAGAAGCTGATCATCCAGCAGGGGTACCTGATCCCCGTCTACGACTGGGCGCAGTCGTTCGCCGTCTCCGCGAAGGTGCACGGCGCGCAGCTCGCCTACCTGTCGGGCCCGGGCCCGATCTACTCCGACATCTGGCTCTCCCACTGAGCCGAGTGAGCGAGCGACCGTGAAGGCAGCCATGCGACGCATCGCACTGAGACTGGGCCAGGCAGTGCTGGTCGTGTGGGGCGCCTTCACGGTCTCGTTCATCGTGCTGTTCCTGATCCCCGGCGACAGCGTCAGCGTGATGCTGAACGCGAACGGGGGCACCGCCGTCGACCCGGGGGCGGAGGCGAAGCTGCGCGCCTCCCTCGGGCTCGACGGGTCGTTCTTCCACCGCTACTTCCACGAGCTGGGCAGCTACCTGCACCTCGACCTCGGGCACTCCGTCGAGTACGGCGCGTCGGTGGCGCACATGCTCTGGCTCGCGCTGCCCTCGACGATCGTGCTGACGCTCTCCGCGATGGTGCTCTCGGTCGTCGCTGGGATCGCCTTCGCCGCGTTCGTCTCCTACCGCCCCGACAACCCGATCGCCGCCCTCGCGCGGATCCTGCCGGCGTTCGGCAACTCGATCCCGACGTTCTGGGTGGCGCTGATCCTGCTGCAGCTGTTCAGCTTCTCGCTGCACATCTTCCCAGTCACCGGGCAGGGACCGTGGTACGCGGTGGTGCTGCCGGCGGTCACGATCGCGATCCCGTACGGCTCGATGATCGCCCAGGTGACGCTCGACGGCATCCGCCGCGCGCAGGCGGAGCTGTACGTGATGACCGCCCGCTCGAAGGGCATCGGACCGGTCGACGTGCACCTGCGCCACGTGCTGCCCGCGTCGCTGCTGCCGACGATCAGCGTGATCGGCCTGAACTTCGGGACGCTGCTCGCCGGCGCCGTGATCTCGGAGACGATCTACTCGCGCCAGGGCCTCGGGTCGCTGATGCAGACGGCGGTCCTCCAGCGCGACCTGCCGCTGGTGCAGGGCGCGATCGTGCTCACGGCGGTGATGTTCGTGCTCGTCAACCTGCTGACGGACGCGCTCTACCCGCTCGTCGACCCGCGCGTGAAGGCGGTGCGCTGACGATGTCGAGCGGGATCGCCACACCGGTCGCGCTGGGCGAGGCCGAGCAGCAGCTCGGCGTCCACCGTCGTCCGCGCCGCTCGCTCGGCGCGCGGATCGGCCTCGGCCTCAGCCTGCTGATCCTCGGCGTGGCGGTGCTCGCCGCGTTCTTCCCCGGGATCTTCGCGACCGACAGCCCGTACAAGATCTTCTACGGCCACCACCTCGAGGCGCCGTCGTGGAGCCATCCGTTCGGGACCGACAACCTCAGCCGGGACATCTTCGCCCGGGTCGTCTACGGCGCCCACGCGTCGCTCACGGCGGCGCTGCTCGCGCTGCTGATCTCCTTCGCGGCGGGGACGGTGCTGGGGCTCGTCGCCGGGTCTGCCGGTCGCGTCGTCGACGGGGTCCTGATGCGCGTGACCGACCTGATGATGTCGATCCCGAGCCTGATGCTGTCGCTGGCGATCGTCGCCGCGCTCGGCTTCGGCACGATCCACGTTGCGATCGCGGTCGGCGTCGCCTCGATCGCGGCGGTCGCGCGGCTGATGCGGTCGAGCGTGCTGACGGTGGCGCGGTCGCCGTACGTCGAGGCGGCCGAGCTGAGCGGGGCGAGCCGGCTCTCGATCCTCGTGCGGCACGTGCTGCCGAACTCGTTCACGCCGGTCGCCGCGTACATCGCGCTCGACTTCGGCGCCAGCATCATCGCGATCTCCTCGCTCAGCTTCCTCGGGCTGGGGGTCAAGCCGCCGAGCCCCGAGTGGGGGTCGATGGTGGCCGACGGCCGCTCGTTCCTCGACACCGCCTGGTGGATGACGACGATGCCCGGGCTCGTGGTCACCGCGGTGGTCGTGGCCGCCAACGGCGTCTTCCTGTACTTCCAGAGCGGATCGAGAGCGACCGCGTGAGCGCCGAGCAGCCCAAGCGCCCGGCGCTCGTGGTGCGGAGCCTCGGGGTCGCCTACGAGACGCACCACTACCGCGAGACCGCGGTCGAGGACGTCTCGTTCACCGTCGAGCCGGGGCAGATCGTCGCGGTCGTGGGTGAGTCCGGGTCGGGGAAGACGACGGTCGCGCGCGCCGCCGTCGGGCTGCTGCCCTCGACCGCGCGGGTCGCGCCGGGGAGCAGCATCGAGGTCGACGGCGTCGAAGTGGTGGGCGCGCCCGAGCCGATCCTGCGGGTGCTGCGCGGCGCGGTCGTCAGCTTCGTGCCGCAGGACCCGCGGCGCAGCCTGCACCCGCTGAAGCGGATCGGCGGCCAGATCGGCGAGGTGCTGCTCGAGCACCGCGTCTGCCCGAAGGCGGAGGTGCCCGCGCGCGTCGAGGCGCTGCTGGCGAAGGTCGGGATCGACGACCCGGCGGTGCGGGCGCGGCAGTACCCGCACGAGTTCTCCGGCGGGATGCTCCAGCGCGTGCTGATCGCGATCGCGATCGCCGCCCGCCCGGCGCTGATCGTCGCCGACGAGCCGACGAGTGCGCTCGACGTGACCGTGCAGCAGCAGATCCTGCGGCTGCTGGAGGAGATCATCGCGGAGGACGGGATCTCGGTCCTCTTCATCACCCACGACCTCGAGCTGGCGGCGGCGCACGCCGACGCGATCGTCGTGCTGAACCGCGGGCAGCTCGTCGAGCAGGGCACGAGCGAGCACTTCTTCCGCGCGCCGCGGACCGACTACGCGCGGGCGCTGCTGGCGGCCTCGCCGAAGCTCAGCCCGCGCCCGCCGAGGCCGGCCGAGGCGGAGAAGGCGCGGGAGACGGTCCTGACGGTCGAGGACGTGCGCAGGGAGATCAAGCTCGGCGGGCTGCGCGCCGGCCGCGCGGGCCGCGTCTTCGCCGCCGTCGACGGCGTCTCGTTCGCGGTCGGGGCGGGCAGCAGTGTCGCGCTGGTGGGGGAGTCGGGAGCGGGCAAGACGACGCTCGCGCGGCTCGCGCTCGGGCTCGAGTCGCCGACTGCGGGACGGGTCCTGTTCGACGGCGCCGACATCCGGCGCCTCGACAAGGGGGCGCGGCGCGCGTTCCGGCGGGGGACCCACCACGTGCCGCAGAACCCCGCCAGCTCGTTCGACCCGCGCTACTCGGTCGGCCAGGTGATCGCCGAGCCGCTGGTCCACGCCGGCCACGAGCGGCGCGCCGTGCGCGCGCGGGTCGCGGAGCTGCTCGACCAGGTCGGCCTCCCGGCGTCGGTCATGCGCAAGGGGGCGCTGGAGCTGTCGGGCGGCCAGCAGCAGCGGGTCGCGATCGCGCGGGCGATCAGCCTGCGGCCGCGCCTGGTCGTCTGCGACGAGCCGACCTCCGCGCTCGACGTCACGGTGCAGGCGCGGATCGTCACGCTGCTGCGCGACCTCCAGGCCGAGACCGGCGTCAGCTACCTGTTCGTCTCGCACGACCTCGCCGTCGTCAGCGAGCTGGCCGACGAGATCGTCGTCCTGCGCCGGGGGAAGGTCGTGGAGGCGGGAACGGCGTACGACGTGCTGAGCGCCCCGCGCGAGCCCTACACGCGGGAGCTGATCGCGGCGGTGCCGGGACGCGAGGCGCACGCCGCCGCCCGCGAGGTTGCCGATTCCGACCCCGTCGAGGCGCGGGACTGACCGTCGCGTCCAGCGCGGCACCACCGCGATCGCGCCCCTGCCACGGCGGCATCTGAGGCCGGCCGGAGCTTCAGCGCTCGGGGGCGCCGGGGCCGCGGTCGGGGGGCGCGGTGGGTCCGAGCCCGTGGATCATCAGGTCGATCTGCCGGCGTGCCAGGCGCTCCCAGTCGCCGGTGCCCGGCAGCGGTCGGGAGAGGAGCGAGGTGGACAGGATCAGGTCCTCGGGGGTCAGGTCCGCGCGCAGTTCGCCGGCGGCCTGCCCGCGTTCGAGCAGGGCGCGCAGGGCGGTGCGGACGTCGGCTTGGGTCTTGCGCGTGGCGGGGGTGAAGACGGGCGGGCCGCCGTGCAGGGGAAGCACGAAGCGCTCGCGGTCGCGCAGGGTCGCGAGGAAGAACTGACGGACGCCGTCGAGCGCGGATCCCGGGTGAGCGGCGGCCGCTCGCGCGTTGGCCAGGGCAAGGTCGAACGAGCGGTGGACGAGCGCGCCGAGCAGGTCCTCGCGGGTGGGGAAGTGGCGGTAGACCGTTCCGACACCCACCCCGGCGCGCGCGGCGATCTGCGCCATCGGGACCTTCTCCCCGTCGCGGCGGACCAGCTCGACGGCGGCGTCGAGCACCCGCTCGCGATTGCGGAGCGCGTCCCTGCGGGGTTGGCGGTCGGCGGGCTGCGACACGTCGGCGCATCATCGCAGTGGCCTGTGCGACCGGAAGAGCGCTCTGTTCAAAACGGATGATATCGTCCGGATAAGTGAGAAGAGGACACGAGCAGGAAACGAAAGCGAGGCTCCAGATGAAGGCAGTGCGGTTTCATGAGTACGGCGATCCGGGCGTTCTCCTCTACGAGGACGTCGAGCGTCCGGTCCCCGGCGCCGGGGAGGTGCGGATCCGCGTCGCGGCGACGTCGTTCAATCCCGTCGACGACGGCATCCGCGGCGGCTACCTCCAGGGCCCGTTCCCGGTGGCGCTGCCGCACACCCCGGGCATCGACGTCTCCGGCACGGTCGACGCGCTCGGCGACGGCGTCACGAACGTCGCCGTCGGCGACCCGGTCATCGGATTTCTGCCGATGACCGCCGATGGCGCCGCTGCCGAGTACGTCGTCGCGCCGGCGGAGATCCTGGCGCCGGCGCCGACGAGCATCCCGCTGCCGGACGCCGCCGCACTGCCGATGGTGGGCCTCACCGCGTGGCAGGCGCTCTTCGACGACGCCGGCCTGACGGCCGGGCAGCGCGTGCTGATCAACGGCGCGGGCGGCGCGGTCGGCGGCTACGCGGTGCAGCTGGCCAAGCACGCCGGCGCTCACGTGATCGCCACGGCCAGCCCCCGCAGCAGCGAGCGGGTCGCGGCGGCGGGCGCCGACGAGGTCATCGGCCTCGTCGTGGCGATCAGCGCCTTGAGCACCGTGGTGCCGGTGAACCGCATCGTCTTGCCGGTGTTGGCTTCCGGAAGTCCGCCGAGCGGCAGGTCGGTCAACGGCGCGCCGGTGTGCGTTCCGCCTCCGATCCACTGTCCGACGACGTAGTCGCCCTCGGCGATCAGGTCGGCGGTGCCGCCGAACGCGAGGTCCGGGAAGGCGGCGCGGAACGCGCGCGCGAAGTCGCGAACGGCGGCTCGGCCACTGAGACGCCGGCTCTGAACGAGCTGTGAGGTGCACGCTCCCGAAAGATCGTTGTGATGCGTCGTTCTCACAAGACGCGGCGCTCGACCGTCATGCGGGTGACGCATACGAGCATTCACCCACGTCGAGCAGGGAGCACCGATGACCACCGTCACGCAGCAGAGCATTCCGGACCGCGTCGATCGACTCGACTGGGCGGCGCTCGGCACGCAACTCGACACCGACGGCTTCGCGATCACCCCGACGATCCTCGCCGAGGACGAGTGCGTCGCGCTCGCGACGCTCTTCGACGACGGCCGCTTCCGCTCCACGATCGACATGGCCCGCCACCGCTTCGGAGACGGGCGCTACCGCTACTTCGATCATCCCCTTCCGGACACGATCGCTCAGCTGCGAAGCTCGTTCTATCCACACCTCGTGCCGATCGCGAACCGCTGGGCGGCGCTGCTGCGTGGCGACAACCCGACGTTCCCGCCGCGCCACGAGGAGCTGCTGGCCCGTTGCCACGACGCCGGTCAGCTGCGACCGACGCCGCTGATCCTGCGCTATCAGGAGGCCGACTGGAACGCGATGCACCAGGACCTCTACGGCGAGGTGTTCTTCCCGTTCCAGATCCTCACGGTCCTGTCACGTCGCGGCGAGGACTTCGAAGGCGGCGAGTTCGTCCTGATGGAGCAGCGGCCGCGCGCGCAGAGCCGCGCCCACGTCCTCACCCCGCCGCGCGGCGCGTTCGTGATCTTCCCGACCGCGGAGCGGCCGAATCGCGGCACGAACGGCTATCACCGGATCGGGATGCGCCACGGCGTCTCCACCGTCACGGCGGGTCAGCGGACGGCACTCGGCGTCATCTTCCACGACGCCAAGTGATGGGCTTCTCGGGCGTGACGCGCTCCGGCGGCCGTCGGACGGAGAGGCTGTACGAGAGCGAGCAGCTCGACGTGCGCGGCGCCGAGGTCGTCGTGCGCGGACGGCTTCAACGCCTCGAGTGGGTGGGACGGCCGGGCGTCGTGCTCGCCATCCCGTACACCCACGACGGTCGGCTGGTCCTCGTCCGGCAATACCGCTCCGCCACCGACGGCTGCACCCTGGAGCTTCCCGCCGGGAAGATCGACCCCGGCGAGGACCCGCGCCAGGCCCTCGAGCGCGAGCTGCGCGAGGAAGCCGGCTACCGGCTCGACGCCGCCACCCACCTCGGGGTCCTGCTGACCGCTCCGCACTTCTCCGACGAGACGATCGACGTCTACCTGACGAGCGGCGAGGTCGTGTCCCAGCCCCACCCGACCCCGAAGGAGCAGCTCACCGTGGAGCTCGTGCCGGCCGCCGACGTCGACGGCCTGATCGACTCCGGCGAGTTGAGCGACGCGAAGTCGCTCTCGGCCCTGTTCCTGCACCAGCGAAAGGAAGGCCGCCGATGAGCACGGACCCGTCGGACCGACCCGAAGCACGCGAATCCTCTCCGGCGAATCGAAGCCTCTGGCTGATGAGCAACGGGCCCGGCGTCGTCACCGTGATCGGCAGCGCCGTCGTCGCGGTCCTCGCCAGCGTCGTTCACTTCAGCACCGAAGCGCTGTTGCAGATCGTCCTGCTGCTGATGGCGTTGATCGGCACCTCGCTGGTGACCGAGCGCCTCGTCGAGGGTCGCAGAGACCGCGAGCGGATCACCAGCATCTCGTCGCGGCTCGACACCGTCGTCAGCTTCACTCGCAACGAGAACGTCTCCCTGGACGACGTGATCGTCACGCGGCGAGAGCTCCCGCCGCTCGAAGAGCGCCTCGTCGGCGCCACCCACATCATGGTCTCCGGCGGCTCGCTGGCGCGGCTGTCGAACGAGTACCGCAGCATGTTCGAACGCCTCGCCCGAGACGGCTGCCAGCTGCGGTTCGTGATGACCAACCCCGCCTCGCCGGGCGCCGAGTTCCTCAGCGCCGAGGTCTCCTACGAATCACGCAACCTCGACGCCTACCGCGCCAACATGCAGGACGCCGCCGCCGGCCTCACCGACCTCGCCCACCGCTTCCCGGGCCTCTGCGAGGTCCGCACCTACGACGCCGCTCCGCCCTTCAGCCTCATGGTCATCGTCAAGCCGGACTCCTCCAGCGCGCAGGTCGAGCTGTACACCGTCCGGCTTCCCACCCGCGATCGGCCGATCCTCCTCACCAGCAGCGCCAGTTCACCCCGCCTGTGCACCCTCTTCACCGAGCAGTTCGAAGCGCTCTGGGAGAGCCCGCTCACGCATCCCGTCGCTCCCGACTCCACGACGTGAACTGACTGACATTGATTGTCTTGCCGCCCATGCGCTCGACACGAATCCCCCTGCTTCGCACCGTCATCGTCCTCGCCGGCCTCACGCGCGAAGGCTGCGCGCGCTGGTCCCGGAGATCGAGCTGAGCGAGCACGCGCTCGGCGCGGCCGCGATCGAGGCGTTCGGCGACCCGCTGCCGCCGCGGACGCTCGCCGCCTGCCTCGCGTCGGACGGGGTGCTGATGGGCGCGGTCGGCTCCGACGCGGGTGATCTCCTCGCCCAGCCAGCTCTATCAGGTGCAGGCCGGCGAGGTGCTCGTCTGTCAGATCACCGCACCGAGCTGGGCGCCGGTGTTCACGAAGATCGCCGGGGCGGTCTCCGACATCGGCGGCATCATGGCGCACGCCGCGATCGGGACGACGACGATCAAGACCGGCCAGCGGGTGCGCGTCGACGGCTCCAAGGGCATCGTGACGTTGTTGGACTGACCGCCGTTTCCCGGATCCGCCCCTACACTCATCCGATGCGCATCGCAGGGCCCGGGCCGTTCGTGACCGTCTCTTGAGCGCCCGGCAGGCGATCTCCGGGCGTCGCGGCTGGCCGCGTCTGCGCTCCGCCGGGCGTGACGTCGCGATCGACCTCGGGACCGCGAACACGCTGGTGTTCGTGCGGGGTGAGGGGATCGTGCTGTCCGAGCCCTCGGTGGTCGCGCTCGATGCGATCACCGGCGAGGTGCACGCGGTCGGAGCCGAGGCGCAGCGGATGATCGGGCGGACCCCGGCGACGATCTCGGCGGTCCGTCCGCTGCGCCACGGGGTGATCGCGGACTTCGCGGTGACCGAGCAGATGCTGCGCTACTTCCTGCGCCAGGCCAACGGCCGCAGCGGTCGCCATCCCCGTGTGGTCGTCTGCGCGCCGTCCGGCATCACGAAGGTCGAGCAGCGCGCGGTCGAGGAGGCCTGCCTCGCCGCGGGAGCGCGTCAGGTCGCGCTGATCGAGGAGCCGATGGCCGCCGCGATTGGCGCCGGGCTGCCGGTCGCCGAGCCGCGCGCCAGCGCGGTGCTCGACATCGGCGGAGGGACGAGCGAGATCGCCGTCATCTCCCTCGGCGGGATCGTCGTGTCGCGGTCGCTGCGGGTCGGGGGGTACGAGCTCGACGACGCGATCAGCGCGCACATCCGCCTCGAGCACCGGCTCGCGATCGGATCCGGCACCGCCGAGCAGCTCAAGATCGAGCTCGGGACCGCGATCCCGGTCACCGACGACCTGACGGTCGAGATCCGCGGGCGCAACCTGACGTCCGGGCTGCCGAGCTCGCTGCAGGTCTCGCGCGAGGAGATGCGAGAGGTGCTCGCCGACCCCGTGCAGAGCATCGTCGATGCCGTCATCGACACGCTCGAGGAGACGCCGCCCGAGCTGGCCGCCGACATCTCGCGCAACGGGATCCTGCTCGCGGGAGGCGGATCGCTCCTGCACGGCATGCCGGAGCGCGTGCATCAGGAGACGGGCATGCAGACCTTCCTCGCCGAGGACCCGCTGGCCTGCGTCGCGATCGGCGCCGGAGCGACGCTCGAGGAGTTCGAGACGATGCACGGGATCGCGGCGCAGCGGGGCGCGCGACCGGGTCCTCGACGGCGGAGCCGCTGACGGTCGGGCCCGGCGAAGGGAGCTAATCGACAAGTCCGCGCAGAATGAGCTCTACGGCCTGGTTGAGCGCCCGGTCGAGGTCGAACTCCGGCGGGTCATGGTCGCCCCAGCTGGTGAGCGTCGCGAAGTACGTCGCGGCAAGCATCAGGCCGGCCTGATCGGGGTCGACGCCGGCGCGGACCTGGCCGCGCTTCTGCGCACGACGGATGTAGTTTGCGAGCGTTCCCGCCAGGGGCGGGTTGTTCAGTGAGCCGTCATAGGCGAGTGCGGCCGACATGAGCTCTCTCGTCTCGGCGCGGTGCTCCTCGTTGAGCTCGGCCATCAGCTGCATGTAGCTCTCGAGGACGACGTCGATCGGCTGATCGTCGAGGTGGCGCTGACGCAGCGCGGCGGCGACCTTCGCCCGGCGCCTGGAACCCCATTCGCTGAGGAACTCCGACTTGCGCGGGTAGTGGTTGAAGACGGTCGTGCGGGCGACGTCGGCGCGGTTGCCGATGTCGTCCATCGTCGTGCGCTCGTAGCCCTGCTCGAGGAACAGCTCGATGGCCGTCTCATAGAGCCGGTCGCGGATCTCCCGCCGGCGACGTTCCCGCCGGCCGCCGGTCTGCGCGCCGGTGACGATCGCCAGATCTGCGAGTTCATCGGCACGCGACATGCCCGAACCATAGCCACGAGCCAGGGTCGACCGCGTCGTCGGCCCGTGCCGGCGGGCGCGACCGGCGCTCCGCTTGACAGCACAATTGCGGATGCGGATATAAGATCGAACTCAAGTCTATTTTTGTACTCAAGTTCACCCATGAGGAGAGGGTCATGAGTGCAGGACCGAATACCGGTCTCATCCGGTGGCGCATGCTCGCCATCATCTGCTTGGGCTTCTTCGCCCTCACGCTCAACTGGTTCGACGCGGCCGCCGCGTTCGGCGACATCGCCGC
>JAATFK010000166.1 GCA_015655225.1 Solirubrobacterales bacterium
CCGAGCGCGGGGAGGCCGGGATCGTTCGGCAGGCCCGGGGGCGGCGGGGTGGTGGGGGCGGTGGTCGTGTCGGTCGCGGTCGTGGCGTCGGCGGCGTGGGCGACCGGGTCCGGCACCGCATAGGCGACCCCGCGCCGGCCGTGCAGGCGCGCGATCGTCGCGGACACCCGCCCGCGAGCGACGTGCAGCACGCGGACGCGCGGCGCCGGCCGTCCTTTGCGAGCGCTCGCCGTGGTCGCCTGCGCCCGCGCGTCGGCGTGCGGCCCGTAGCCGACGACGACCACGCCGGGAACGGTGGCAGGCGCCGCGTCCGCGGCGGCCGACCCGCACCCGAGCAGCGCGACCGCGACCACTACGGCCCGCCAGGCCAGAGGCCTCAATGGAAGGTCCGGATGATCCTGCCGGCGGCGTTGCGCCAGATGATCGTCTGTCGTCCCGAGGCCGTCGGGTCCTCGGGCGGCTTGAAGGAGAAGGCGTTCTCGACCACCTTCGTGGTCGAGGACCAGGGGTGGACGCCGCCGGGCGGGACGCCGAACGGCAGATGGCGGTTGGCGTGTCCGGTGAGGCGCAATGTGACCGTCGCGACGCCGTCGGGGACGAGCCCGCTGAGCGCGTAGTGCGGCGTCAGGTGCGGGAGCGGAGCCCCCGGCTTGGGTCTGAAGCCGGGCGGGGGCGTCGCCGAGCCGCCCGAGATCACCAGCCCACGCGAGGCGAAGCTCTTCGCGTCGAACGGGCCGCCGGTCCCGCCGCCGCTGCTGTCGTACTCCAGCCACGGGTGACGCCCTCTCGTCTGTGCACCGAGCTTGAAGCTGAGCCGGAGCCTCATCGCCCGCCGCTGCACGTCGCGCGGCTGGCCGTGCAGCATCTGCTTCAGAGTCGCAGTGATCCTGCGCTGGCAGGGCGGGAGCTCCTGGCGCGGGAGGGACATCTGGCCCTCGCCGGCGGAGATGCGGGCGGTCGACCCGTCCGGCAGGTGGACGATGCGGACGAAGCGCCGGTAGAGCGTGAGCACGGCCTGTGGATCCAGCTCCGGCGGACGGTAGGCGAGCTCCGCTCTCGTCGGCGCGCGTCGCAGGACGCCGAGCGATCGCAGCAGCACGGGGTCCGGCGTCGCATCGCTCAACGTCAGGCGGGGCGTCGGCGTCATCAGCTGGGGGCCGCATCCGGGGACGGTGGCCCCGACCCGCTCGGTTGCGGCGTTGTCGAGGTCCATCGCCCGCTGTTCCGGCGTCCGCGGCTTCGAGCCACCGTGCTGGACCGGACCCGCCCCGGGGCAGGTGGGGAAGAGGCTCGCCGCCAGCTGCTGCTGATGACGGCGACCCTTCGCGTCGACGTAGTCGAGCAGCGTCGGGGGTCTCGCCGGCACGGTCGCGGGAGTGAGGATCGTGTACGCGTCGTGGACGACCTCGGCTTGGAGGGAGGCGCCGCTGGCGAAGCCGAGGTAGACGGTCGCCACGTCGGCGGGCAGACGTCCGCGGATCGCCCACATCGCGCCGGTCGGTCCACCGCACGTGACGGTCGGCTGCCGGCTCGGCGGGGAGGCGCTGCTCGCGGCGAGCGCGTACCCCGTGGCGCCGAGCGCCACGAGTGCGACGGTCGCCAGCAGGATCTTGCGGCGGGCGCCCGTCATGGCGTGGTGCATCGTTGCTCCTGGCAGGCGAGGACGAGATGGCCGGATCCGTCGAACGCCGTGACGGCGGTGACGGTCGCCGTCGCGGGAATCGCAACGACGTAGACGTAGGTGTCGCCGGGAAGTCGCGCTGCGTGAAGCGCGTCCGCGTCGGCGGGGATCGGGATCGCGTCACGGCGGGCTCGGCCCAGCACCAGCTCGACGCGCCGCGCGCTCGCGGGAACGGCGCCGAACGCGAAGCTGTGACGGGCGGCAGGGTCGTAGAACGTCGTGGCCGGCGCGATCAGCGGACCGCAGGCACTGCCGGCTCCGCCGACGCTCGTGCGCAGCAGCAGGCTCACGGCCCGCGCCGGCCGCGAGCAGCGGCTCACCGACAGCTGCCAGCCGGCCGGGTGGTCGGTCGCGAGGATCGCGGCGGCAGGCGCGAGCCGCGGGAGCGGTGGGGCGGAGGAGAAGATCGAGCGCGTCGCCGCCGCGGTCGAGGCGCCGAGCGCGACGACGACCGCGAGTGCCGCCACGCCGCGACGCCAGCCGCGCCGTCGCCGCCGCGGAACACGACGCGCGAAGGCGCTCTGCAGCTCGTCGCCGAGCGCGTCGAGCAGCTGCTGGGGGCTGCGGGCCGGACTGCTCACGGGGACGGCTCCGGCAGCTCCATCGAGGTGCTCAGCGTGCGCAGCGCTCGCGAGACGCGGGCTCGCGCGGTCGCCTGGGAGACGCCGAGCCTGCTCGCGACGGCCGGGTAGTCCAGCTCCAGCACGACGCGCAGCCGCAGCGCCTCGCGCTGCTCGGGGCCGAGCTGGTCGAGCGCCGCGGCGAGGGCGTCGCGCAGGTCGTCGAGCCCGGCGAGCTGCTCGATGCGCGCGATCTCGTCCTCCGCCAGCTGCGGGGTCTGGACGCCGAGTCGCGCCAGCGCCTTGCGCTCGCTGCGCCCGCGGCGCAGCGCGTCGCTCAGCGCGTTGCGGGCGATCGCCCAGATCCACCCCTCCGCCTCGACCGCCGTGCGCCCGCGGAAGCGCCCGCGCCGCGCGTGCGCCCGCACGAACGTCTCGCCGACGAGGTCGATCGCCAGCTGGGCGTCGTAGCAGCGGCGTGTGAAGTACACCAGCAGCGACTCCGCATGGGTGCGGTACAGGTCCTCGAGGGCTCTTGCATCCAGCGTGAACGACATCGGTCTCAACCGTTAAGACGCACGGGGGGCGAACGTGTGACGCGCACGCGCCAGAGCACGCTAGTAGCGCGCCCGGCGGATCACGTGGCCGTCGGCCCCCTTCCAGGTCTAGACCTCGAGCCGGGTCTGCCCGGCGTTCGTGGGGACGGTCGTCGCCCAGTAGTTCGCGGGTGTGGCGAGGTGGCGGGCGATGCCGTGGGCGAAGCGCAGGTCGACGTCGGCGACGCCGTCGGGGACGAGACCGACGACGAGGTGGCCCAGCGTCCCGTAGTCGGGCTTGCCGGCGCGGATGCGAGCGAGGTCGAAGCTGGGGCCGCCGCCCCCGTCGCCGTCCGGTCCGAGGATCAGCCCGGTGACGTGCAGGCCGGCGCTGGCGCGCTCCTCCAGCGCCCGGATGCGCGCCTGCTGCGCACGGCCTCTGGGCGAGAGGGTCTGCAGGCAGCCGGCGGGGCGCTGCGGCGGGAGGCGGTAGGTGGCGGGGATCAGGTACAGCGATCTGCCACCCGGGACGGGTCCGAGGCGGCGGATCGCGTCGGTCTCGACGGTCGCGTAGAGCGCCGCGAAGAGCCCGTGCTTCACGAGTCTCAGCGGGAGCAGGTCGCTGGCGCGCTGCGGGCGTCGCAGCGCCGCGAGCCGGTCGCGGATCGCCGGCGGCGGCAGCGTCGACACGAGGCGCGGTCTCAGCAGGTCGAGGTTCGGCGGGTCGCAGCCACGGCCGGGGACCGAGAACGAGCCGCCGGGCGTGTCGCTGATCCCGTCCGGCACGGTGATCCGCTGGAGCGCGTGGCCGTGGGCGTCGTAGGCGGTCGCATGCATGTCGAAGTCCGGCCCCGCGACCTGCGCGAGGTAGTAGGCGAACGGGCGTCTGAGGCCCATCGCGGCGAGCATCCGGGGATCGGTGACCCGCACGATCTGGGCCTGCCTGCTCAGCGCGGGCCGTCTCACGCTGTGGATCCAGGTCAGCCGGACGGAGGCGGCGTTTGGCGCGACCGCTCCCGCGATCACGCCCTGCTCGGCCCCGCTCCCGAGCGGGATCTGTCCCTGCCAGTCGAGCGTGCCGCCGTGCTCGGGGACGTTCGTCCCGCAGCCGCCGGACTGGCCCTCGCGCGGCCAGTCGACGTCGATGCGGAAGCCGCGGGTCGTCATGAAGCCGACGAGCTGCCACTGCCGTCCGTGGCCGGGGAGCTGGCCGCGGGCGAAGATCAGCGGCCGCGTGAGCGCCCGGATGCCGGCCGCCTGCTGCTGCGGCGAGACGCGCCCGAAGGTCAGGCTCGGCGGTCCGCCGACGTCGCCGCGGCCGGCGAGCAGGCCGGCCGTCCCGCCGGCGCCGGCGAGCACGAGCGCCCCGACCGTCACGAGCACGCGCGTCGAGCCGCGGCGCGGCCAGCGCAGTCGCGCGCGCCAGCCATCGGGCCGTGCCGCCTGGCGCTCGGCGGCCTCCACGAGCGCGTCGCCGAGGCGGGTCACGAAGTCGCTCATCCCTGCTCCTCCAGTTGGGTGCGCAGGCGGGCGAGCCCACGGCTGACGCGCTGACGCACGACCGCCTCCGAGCAGCGCAGCTCACGCGCGATCTCCGGGTAGTCGCGCTCGTCGAGGATGTGCGCGACGACCGCGTCCCGCTGCGCGACGGGCAGCGCATCGACCAGCGCCAGCAGCCCCGCCGCGCCGCCGGCGGCGAGGTCGGCAAGCGTCTCGACGCGCTCGAGGTCGTCGTCGGTGACGACGAGCGGCTCCATGCTCAGCTGGCGGCGCGCGCGGTCCGCGACGACGCCGCGACGGATCGCGTCCACGAGCTTGTGCCGCGCGATCGAGAAGAGCCACGCCGCCGCCGGGGCCTGTTGGCGCCGGTAGCGCCGGGCGCCGCGCAACGCCGCCGCGAACGTCTCCGCCGCCAGGTCGGCCGCGACGTCGGCCTGCCGCGTCCGCACCGCGAAGAACGCCAGCACCGGCTCCGCGTAGCGCAGGTAGAAGACGCCGAACGCCGCCGGCTCGCTCGCGGTCGCCAGCAGCAGCTCCTCGTCGCTCCTCACGTCCATCACGACCACTCAATCGCACGACGAGCGGCGATGTGACATCCGCGACGGAGGGGACGAGCGGTCACAGAACGACCGCCGCTCGACAAGTATGGGGCGATGGGGCGCTTCTGGAGACGACGCAGCGACGAGGAGCTGTTGGGGCTGACCGGCCGAGACCGGACGGCGTTCGGCGTCTTCTACGAGCGGCACGAGCCGGCCCTGCTGGGGTTCTTCGGTCGCGCGACGCGCAGCGCGGAGGTCGCGGCCGACCTGACGGCGGAGACGTTCGCCGCCGCCCTCGCCTCGCGCGAGCAGTTTGATCCCGAGCGCGGGACGGCGCGCATGTGGCTGTTCGGGATCGCGCGCAACGTGCTCGCCGGGAGCGTGCGGCGCGGCCGCGTGGACGACGAGGCGCGCCGGCGGCTCGCGCTCGAACCGCTCGTGATCGACGACGCCCAGCTCGTGGCGATCGGCGACCTGATCGAGCGCGAGGGGGAGCAGATGGTGGCCGAGCTGCTGGGCGGCCTGCCGGAGGACCAGGCGGCGGCGGTCCGCGCCCACGTGCTGGAGGACCGCTCCTACCTGGAGATCGCGCGGGAGCTGCGCTGCTCGGAGGCCGTCGTCCGCAAGCGCGTGAGCCGGGGCCTGAGCCGGCTGCGGCGGCGCGTCAGCGAGGAGACGACATGACCTACCTCCCCGATCTCAAGCGCCAGCTGGTCGACGCGGTCCCGGCCGCGCCGGGCTCCCGTCGCGGCAGCCGTTGGCGCGGGCGGGGGCGGGCGCTGCGCGGCGTTCGGCTGGTCGTCGTGCTGGCGCTGGTGCTCGCGCTGCTGACGGCGGTCGCGCTCGCGGCGAGTGGCGTGATCGAGATCGGCTCGCCGGTCAAGACGCCCTCCTACGCCCCGTCGCTGAGCACGCCGGACCGGGGGATGGGCGCGGTCGTGCCCGGCAGCGTCCGGCTGCTCGTGGCGGGAATTCCGGATCCCGCCGGCGGGCCGCCGTGGGGGATGCGCGCCTTCAAGACGACCCGCGGGCTCGAATGCGTCCAGGTCTGCCGCGTCGTCGACGGTCGCCTCGGGCTGCTCGGCCAGGACGGCATCGCCGGCGACGACGGTCGCTTCCACCCGCTGCCCCTGCGAGTCTTGGACCAGTGGGACTGCGCGCCCGGCGACGCGCGCGGCCACGCGTTCATCGCCATCACCCAGCACGACGCCTACGCGAGCGGGCCGAGCGGCTCGCGCCGCTGCAGCATGCCCGGCGAGCACGACCCGCACAAGACGACGCGCTGCCCGGCGGCGGACCAGCGCCTGCTCGTCTACGGCCTGCTCGGTCCCGCCGCCCGCCAGCTCACCTACCGCGGCGCGGATAGACGCGACCGCGCGATCGCCCCGAGCCGTCCCGACGGCGCCTACCTGATCGTGCTGCCGGATCGCGCCCGCCTCGGCGGCATCGGCGTCGGCACGCTTCCCGGCGGGCCACCGGTCCGCAGCTACCGCTACGACAACGGCCTCGTCTGCCGCGCCTCGGGACCGCGCTGCGGCCCGGTCGGCTACGTCGCGCCCCGCCCGCCGCACGTCACGCCCGCGGAGGTGCGGGCGCCGATCACCGTCCACGTCAGCCACGGACAGAGAGACGGCGTCGCGATCACCGGCGTCGAGCTCACGTTCGCCGCGCCGGTCGCGATCACGAACGCCGCCACCTCCTACGTCGCGACCGCCCAGCTCCCGGCCGCCTGCGGAGGCACGATGTTCAGCAGCGGGAGCACCGCGAACCTGAGGCGAGGCGCGCGCGTGCGGATCCGCCTCGGCGTTCCGGTCGGGGCGCGGTGCCACGGCCGGGTCAGCGGACGCGTCGAGCTGCAGACGCCCACCGGGAAGCCGAGCGCGGGACTGATCCTGCCGCCGACGCTGACGCGCTCGTCGAGCCTGACCGTCGGGACGTTCTCGGTCCCGATCGGCTGAACCGGCTCCTGCGGCGATCTCGTCGCCGGGACCGTCGCTCGATCCCCAGATCGTCTACCGCTCGACCGCGCGTCCGCGCGGGCGCTGTTCGGCGCCGCCGTCACACGAGCCGTCCCGGTCGACGGCCTCGTCGACGTCCACCGCTATCTGCCGGCGAGCGTCGAGGGCAGGAGGATCACGGTCGACGCGACGTTCCCGCGGCCGCCCTGGGATGGCCGCTCGCCGCTGCCGCTCGCCTGCGGCGCGGGCACGGACGAGGTCGCCGGCAGCGACCCGGACGTCGACAAGCGCCGGCTCGAGGCGGCGCACTGCGATCCGCGGGTGCGCGAGCCGTTCATCGCGGCCCTCAGCAGTTGAGCCCGCCGTTGCTCGGGACGATAGCCAGTCCTGGCTTGCCGCCGGAGAACAGCGGCGTGATGCCGACGATCAGGCGGTAGTGCATGACGGTGCGCTTGCCGACGCGCACCGGCCGGCGGACGATCACGGCCGTGCCGTTGCCGCCCGTGCCGCCGTCCAGGTTGCCGGCCTGGCTCGAGTACGTCTTTCCGCCCTTGACCGTGACGACGGTGCCGCCGCCACCGGCGCCGATCGGGATCGAGTACGTGCCCGGCTGGTTCGCGCCGACGATTCTCAGTTGCAGCGTGTAGCCGCTGCCGCTGCCCTTGGCGGTGAACGTCTTGCCGGCGAACGCGCAGGTCCCGCTCGTGATCGTGCCGACGAGCGACGCCCCGTTCTCCGTGAGCGCCTGCAGCTGGAGCCCCGGGCCGCCGTCTCCGCCCCCTCCGGCGTCGCTCGGCGGCTTCTTCCTCTCCTTGCAGAGGTCGTCGAGCGAGATGCCCGAGACGGTGATCTCGCCGGCGCCGTTGGGGTTCGCCGCTCCGATGTAGGACACCCCCTGCGGGATCGGCGGGTAGTCGGAGGCCGGGCTGGGACTCCCATCGGGGCAGTCACAGCCGCCCTCCTTGGCGCAGAAGTCCATCTCGGATGCGAGCTGGACATCCACGTCCTGGGGCGTGTGCAGGCGCCCCGTGACGCCGCTCGACACCCCGATGTCGACGACGTCCGACGTCACGTTCAGCCCCGAGGCCACAGCGCCTCTCTGATCGAAGGAGAGTCGCGCCGTGCCGTCGTTGCGGACGGGGCGTGTCAGGAGCGCTGGCCGTGTGACGCCCGGCCCGTTCAGGTTCCAGAGCGGCCCGAGCGCGGAGACCATCGCGAGCGTGCTGCCCCAGTCGTATGTGAAGTTGCCGTCGAGGCCGCTCACGGCGGCCGCGTAGGCCGCGCTGTTGTTGCCCGAGCTGCCGGCGCGCACGATCGGATCGATCAGTCCGTACACGTTCGCGCCGTCGGCCGCCAGCAGCGACCAGAAACCGACCGCGTCGTAGTTGCGGGGGTAGAGGCTGGTGGTGGAGCTTCGCAGCCAGGTGTTCCACCAGCCAGCGCTGGGGAGGAAGCCGTTCCATTCGATCGCCACGTTGTAGGCGACGTACTCGGCCGTCCCATCCAGCACCCAGCCCGGAGTGGCGCCGACCGCGTCCAAGCTCGTCATCGACTCGAACTGCGCGCAGTGCGTCAGCTCGTGGGCGATCACCTGGCGCTGGAACTCCAAGGTCGACGCCTGGGCCTGCGGGTAGATCCGCACGTGGCACGAGTTGCCGGTGCCCTGCAGCCAGAGCGGGTAGGAGTCCGCCTGCGTAAAGCCCTTGTCGTAGGTCAGGAACGACACCGTGATCGGGTGGCGCAGGACGAGGCCGTGCGCCTTCAGGCGTGGGGTCGCCTCGCGCACGATCTCCATGAAGTCGTCGGGCGTGGTGGCGGCGTGGGCCCGTGCGGCGGGGGCGCCCACGGGGTTGGTGGGGATGGGCGGCGGCGTGGTGGGGTTGGAGGGGACGGGCGCCGGCGTGGTGGGCGTGGTCGTCGGCGTCGTCGGCGGTGGGGTGGTCGGCGCGGTTGGCGCGGTCGGGGCGCCGACGACGTCGCCGTCGGCGTCGATGTCGACCGTCTGGTCGCCCGGCTGGGGCGCGAGCGCCTGGTCGAAGACCCGCCGCTGCGCTGCCGTGAGCTGCTTCCGGTACTTGGTTACCCAGCGCAGCGCGGCGCTCCCCGACGAGGTGGAGGCGACGGTGCCCTTCGGCGGCGAGACGCCCGGCAGCGACGCGACCGACTGGTCGAAGGCCGCCAGCGCCTCGGCGCGCGTCGGGACGCCCGACGCCGGGAGGGCAACGTAGCGTCCCTGGCGCAGCGCGGTCGGCGTGGCGCGCGCGAGCCTTCCCCGCACGCAGTCGAGTCTGACGAGCAGGTAGGCGGAGCGGTTGCCGACCTGGCAGACGGCCCGGAGGCGCAGGCACGTTCGCTTGCCCGCGACCTTGCCGTAGATGCACTTCGCCTTCTTGGGCTTGGGCTTGGGCTTCGCCTTGGCTGCCACCGCGGGCCGGGACGGCGCCCTCGCCAGTGCGGGCGCGGCGACGGTGACGGCGGTCAGCGCCGCTGCCAGCAGCACGAGCGTCAGGAGCCGGCCGTTTGGACCTCGCCACAGTGTGTCGAAGCTCATCGGGGGAGAGCATCGCAAAGGCGTTCGCGCCCCGCATCAGGGTTCGACCCTGATGTTTGGGGCGTGGACGTTTGGCGTCACGCGTTGTACTTGGCGCGTCGATGCTGTTGGACGGGTGACTACTCGGTTTAGGGAGCGATCGCCGATCCCCCGTCGGGGATGATCGCGCAGTGCCCGCAGTAGCCTACGACCGCGACACGGTGACGGCGAGCGCGAACGCCGTCGTCGACGCGGCACAGGACCCTTCGGCCGCGATCGCGACGCCGGCCGACCAGGCGTGGTGGCGGGCGACAAGATCGCCGTCGCCGGCACCGCGGCCGACAACGTCGGCGTGCGCCCGCTGGCCGTCAAAGGGCTCTCGACCTCGGTCAACCCGGACGGGACCGGGTCGCAGACGATCACCGGGCTCGTTCCCGGCACCAACGTCATACGGCGATCGCCCACCACGCGGCGGGCAACGCGGCACAGGCGACGAAGACGGTCACCTCCGCGCCGCCGGTGACGCCTCCCCCGACGGGACATCGACACCGCCACGACGCCCCCCGGTGGCAGACGGTGACGGTTCCCGCACCGCCGCCGCCAGTAACGCAGACGGTGACGCCCCGGAGCCGCCGTCGTGCACGCTGCCGAAGGCCGCCACGTCGGCGACGCTGAAGGGCGCCGCGCTCGCGGTCAAGCTGAGCTGCCCGAAGGCGAGCGGCAACGCCTGCACCGGGACGCTGGCGCTCACCACGAAGGCGAAGTTCGGCGGCCACCGGGTCGCGCTCGGGACGCACACGTTCAGCGTGCGGGCCGGCCGCTCCACCACCGTGACGTTCACGGTGAAGGCGAGCGTCGTGGCGATCGTCCGCCGCCAGCACGCGCTCGCGACGACCCTCGCGCTGAAGGGCTCCGCCTTCGTGTCGGGGAGCCTGACGATCAAGGGGTGAGTGGGGCGGGCGGCTCCATGTCGTAGGTGACCCACCCCGTGCGCCGTGCGTGCCGGTCGTAGACGCCACGCGCGCGGCGGTTGTCCTCGGCGGTGATCCACCGGACGACCGTCCAGCCGCGCGCGCCGGCCACCCGGCGCAGCTCCTCCAGCAGCGCGTCCGCGGCGCCCGCTCCGCGGACCGCGGGATCGACGAACAGGTCGTCGAGGTACCCGCCGAGGGCGGCGGCCGACGGGCGCGGATACGCGCGGAAGTGCGCGAGGCCCTGGATCACGCCGGCTTCGTCGACCGCGACGAGCCCCTCGACGACGTGACCCGGATCGAGCAGCCAGCTCCACGCGAGCGAGGCCATCTCGTCGGTCTGCTCGATCGAGTAGAAGGCCGCGTACCCCGCGTACAGCTCCCGCCAGCGCGGCTCGTCGCCCGCTCGCGGCGGGCGGACGGTCCAGCGTGCGTCGTGGGTCCCGGGCATCGGGCGAGGATACGGCGCGCGCTGCCGCGACCGGGCGACCGGCGCGTATCCACGCCAGTACGCTACTGTCTCCCGGAGCAATGGGAGAGATCACGGAAGCTGCGGGGGACCTCACGTCCCTGCAGTACGAGCGACTGCGCAGCGACCTCGTCGCGGGTGAGTTCCCGCCCGGCGCGGTGCTGCTGGAGACGACCCTCAGCACGCGCTACGGGGTCTCCCGCACGCCCGTCCGCGAGGCCCTCGGGCGGCTCGCGCAGGACGGCCTGCTGGAGCGCTCCAGACGCGGCTTCACGGTCCGCCAGCGCAGCCCCGAGGAGAACCTGGAGATCTACTACGCCCGCATCGCACTGGAGTCGACCTCGGCCGCGCTGGCGGCCGAGCGCCACACCGAGTTCGACCTCGCCCGGCTCACGCACCTGCTCGAACAGCGCCGCGTGGTCAGCGAGGAGTCCGACATCGGGCGGCTGAATCGCGCGTGGCACGCGGCCTTGCGCGGTGCCGCGCACAATCGCACGATCGACGAGCTGCTCGACCGGCTCGACGGCCTGCTCGCCGTCTACCGGCCCGGCTACACCGTCCAGGCGGAGCCCGATCGCGACACGGTCGAGCACGAGCGCGTGCTCGACGCCGTGCGCGAACGCGACGCCGACGGGGCCCATCGCGCGATGTCCGCGCACCTGCGTCACGGGCGCGACCTGCGCATCCAGGCGTTCCTGCGCGACGCCCCCGGCGCCTAGCGCCCCCGCGCGCCAGCGCCGCCCGCTCCCCGGCTGACTCCGCCGGCCCCTCGGCCTGCGCCGTTACGCGCCGGCTACAACCCGACTAAACCGATCTAGTATCTTGATATTGCGAATGCACGCGTATACACCCCCCGACACGCGTGTGACCAATCTCCATGGAGGACCAGTGTCCGGACGCAAGCGCCAGCTCCACCTCGGCTTCACGATCTGGCCCGTCGGCTTCCACCCGGCCGGCTGGCGGCTGGAGCGAGCGATCGACGACGGCAACACGAACCCCGCGTTCCTGCGCGAGGTCGCGCAGACGGTCGAGCGCGGGCTGTTCGACTTCTTCTTCATCGGCGACCAGCTGATCGGCCTGCCCGAGTGGCAGTACGCGCGCCCGAACCAGGTGCTGCGGCCCGACGCGGTCAGCCTCGCCGGCTACCTCGCCGCCGTCACCGACAAGCTCGGCCTCGTCGTCACCATCAACACGACCTACGCCGAGCCGTACTCGACCGCGCGCTCGCTCGCGACGCTCGACCACCTCAGCCAGGGACGGATCGCCTGGAACGTCGTCACCGGCGAGGCCGAGGAGTCGGCGGCGAACTTCGGCCGCCGCGAGCACTGGGACAACGCGCGCCGCTACGACTGGGCCGAGGACTTCACGGCCGCCGTCACAGAGCTGTGGGACAGCTGGGAGGACGGCGCCCGCGTCGCGCGCAAGGAGACCGGCGAGTTCGTCGACGAGAGCCGCGTCCATCGCATCCACCACAGCGGCGACTTCTTCTCGGTCGAGGGTCCGCTCAACGTCGAGCGCCCGGTGCAGGGCCAGCTGCCGATCGTCAACGCGGGCCGCTCGGAGCGCTCGCTCGAGCTGGGCGCCCGCTTCTCCGACATCAAGTTCACGAACGACACCGCGCTCGGCCTCGCCGGCGCGCAGGCGATGTACGAGGACATGAAGAGCCGGCTCGCCGAGCACGGCCGCGATCCCGACGACCAGTACGTGATCCCGGGCCTGATCGTCTACCCGGGGCGCGACAAGGCCGAGGGCCACGCGCTCTTCCGCGAGGTCCACGCGCTCACGAACACCGCGTACGACCTCGGCGCGCTGTCGGACTTCCTCCGCCGCGACCTGACCGGCTACGACCTCGACGCCGAGACGACCGCGATCCCCGAGCTGGAGCAGCTCGACAACGCCGAGGCGGCGCGCTTCCTCGCCGACACGCTCGCGAACTACGGCCCCGGCGCGGTCACGCTGCGCGACGTCTACCACGTGTACGTCCGCAAGGACTTCTTCGCGAGCATCGCCGGCGGCCCGACCGAGATCGCCGACTTCATCCAGGAGTGGTGGGAGTCGCGCGCGGTCGACGGCTTCATGATCTTCCCGCCCTACCAGCCGGAGCCGATCGAGCGGTTCGTCGACCTCGTCGTCCCCGAGCTGCAGCGGCGCGGGATCTACCGCACCGCCTACGAGGGCTCGACGCTGCGCGACCACTTCAACCTGCCGCGGCCGGCGAGCCGCTACGCCGCGGCCGCGGCTGTCGCGGAGCGGGCATGAGCGAGGGAGCCGTCTTCGTCTCGGCGCCGGACCTCGCGCGCGCCCTGGAGGGCGAGGCGCCCCCGCGCGTGCTCGACGTCCGCTTCGTCCTCGGCGAGGACGACGGCGAGCAGGCCTACGAGCGCGGCCACCTGCCGGGCGCCCTCTACGTCGACCTGCCGAGCGACCTCGCCAGCGAGCCGCGGCCGGACACCGGCAGCCGTCCGCTGCCGGACCGCGACACGTTCGCGGCGACCGTCGGGCGGCTGGGGATCGACCACGACACCTCGGTCGTCGTCTACGACGACCGTCGCGGCCTCTCCGCCGGGCGCGCCTGGTGGCTGCTGAAGTGGGTCGGCCTGCGGGACGTGGCGCTGCTCGACGGCGATTACTCGAGCTGGGTCGCGGACGGGCTCCCGACCGAGACGGGCCGGGTGGAGGTCGCCCCACGCGACTTCACGGCGGCGCCGTCGCTCGTCCGCGCGATCGACGCCGACGAGGCCGCGCGGCTCGGCGAGCGTGGACGCCTGCTCGACGCGCGCCGCGACGACGACGTCGCCGCGAAGGGCCGCATCCCCGGCGCGAAGATCGCCTCGACCGCCGACAACGTCGACCCCGACGGCCACCTGCTGCCGGTGAGCGAGCTGCGCGAGCGGTTCGCGGCGCTCGGCGCCGCCGACGGCGGCGAGCTCGGCGTCTACTGCGGCGGCGGCGTCGTCGCCACCCACGAAGTCGCTGTCCTGCGCCACATCGGAATCGATGCGGCGCTCTACCCCGGTTCGTGGTCCGAATGGATCACCGACCCCACTCGACCGATCGACGATGGAGCACACGATGCCTGACGTTCGCCGCCGGACCGCCCGCGCGCTAGCCGCGATCCTCGTCCTCGGAACGACGACGGTCGCACTCGCCGCCTGCGGCTCCTCCTCCAGCAGCTCGTCGTCGAGCACCGGCTCGAGTTCGAGCTCGAGTTCGAGTTCGAGCTCGCGCTCGACGACCGCCAGCGCCAGCACGAGCGGTGCCACCGTCAAGGTCGGCGTCTTCCCCGGCTTCCTGCTCGGACCCGAGGTCGCCGAGGCGAAGGGCTACTTCGCCAAGCACGGCGTGAGAGCGCAGCTCGTCACGCTGACGGCCGGCCCGGCCCTGATGGCCGCCGTCGCGAACAGATCGGTCGACGTCGCGTTCGGCGACACGCTCGCCTGGGCGGCTGCGACGACCAACGGCTTCACCAACATCAGACTGCTGCTCGGCGGCACCGTGACGGAGCCGAGATTCCCGAGCGCGATGCACCTCGTCGCCGGGCCGAAGTCGGGCGTCAAGAGCGTCGCGGACCTCGCCGGCAAGTCGATCGGCGTGATCCCGACGCCGCAGATGACGGTCGCGACCGACGCCTGGCTGCAGAGAAACGGCGTCGACCCGAGATCGGTCAAGGTCGTCACGATCCAGGACGGCACCCAGCAGAGCGCGCTCAAGGGCAACTCGCTCGCGGCGGTGCAGACGCGCAACACCGCGCAGAACATGACGCTCGCTCAGGGCGGGACGACCGACCTCGGAAGCCCGCTAGACATCGAGCCGACGGGGACCGCGAACGCCAACTACTTCGCCAACGCGCAGTGGATCGCGTCGGACCCGAGAGCCGCGCAGGGGACCGCCGCGGCGCTGCGCGACGCCTCCGTCTGGCTCAACTCGGCGACCTCGCAGGAGAAGGCCGACATCGCTGCCAGATACTCCGGGATCGACTACGACAGATTGGCCAGAACGCAGCCGAATCTGATCAGAGACATCCAGTGGGAGCAGTGGATCACGGGGCCGGTCGACGTGACCGCGACGCAGCAGTGGATCGACGCGGGCGTCAGAAACGGGCTGATCAGAAGATCGGTCAACCTCTCCGACTACCTCGCGCCGACCGCGACGCAGAAGTAGCGCGATGGCGATCGAGCTTCAGCAGATCGGCAAGGCGTTCAGCTCCCCGCGCGGCGAGGTCGACGTGCTGCGCGGGATCGACCTGACGGTCGAGACCGGCAGCATCGTCGCGCTCGTCGGCCGCTCGGGCAGCGGCAAGTCGACGCTGCTGAAGCTCGTCGCCGGCCTCGACCGTCCGAGCACCGGGCACGTCGTGGTCGACGGGACCGCCGTGACGGGGCCGCCGAGCGGCGTCCGCTACGTCTTACAGGACTACTCCAACTCGCTGTTCCCGTGGCTGACGGTCGGCGCGAACGTGCGCTTCGGCCTGCGCCACAGCGACGGCCGCTTCGGCCGCGGGGACACGCGCGAGCGCGTGCAGGAGCTGCTGCGCTCGGTCGGCCTGCGGCCGGAGGTCGCGCGCCAGTGGCCGGCGCACCTGTCGGGCGGGATGCAGCAGCGCGTCGCGATCGCGCGGGCGCTCGCG
>JAATFK010000467.1 GCA_015655225.1 Solirubrobacterales bacterium
AGGAGCTGGGCGTCAGCGACTGGCTGCTCGTGACGCAGGCGACGATCGACGCGTTCGCCGACGCGACCGGCGACCACCAGTGGATCCACGTCGACCCCGAGCGGGCGAAGGAGACGCCGTTCGGCTCGACGATCGCGCACGGCTATCTGACGCTCTCGCTCGCGCCGCGCTTCTCCTACGAGATCTACACGATCACCGGCGTCGCGTTCGCGCTCAACTACGGGCTCAACAGAGTCCGCTTCGTCTCGCCGCTGCCGGTCGACAGCAGAGTCCGCCTGCGCGTCGGGATCGCCAGCGTCGAGGAGATCCCCGGCGGCGTCCAGCTCGCCAACAGCCTCACCTTCGAGCGCGAGGGCGGCGAGAGGCCGGTCTGCGTGGCCGAGTCGCTGACGCGCTTGTACGCGGGCGGCTGAGGGTCCGGCCGGACGCTGCTAGGTTGGGGCCTCATGGCTCCACGACGCGCGTCGGACCTGTTCGTCGAATGCCTCGAGGCCGAGGGGGTTCAGTACGTCTTCGGCATCCCGGGTGAGGAGACGCTCGACCTCAACGAGTCGCTCGAGGACTCCTCGATCAGCTTCATCCCCGTCCGCCACGAGCAGGGCGGCGCCTACATGGCCGACATGTACGGGCGCCTCACCGGCCGGGCCGGCGTCTGCCTCGGCACGCTCGGGCCGGGCGCGACGAACCTCGTGACGGCGGTCGCCGACGCCTACCTCGACCGCGCCCCGCTCGTCGCCCTCACCGGCCAGTCGGACCTCGAGCGGATGCACAAGGAGTCCCACCAGTACATCGACGTCGTCCAGATCATGGCGCCGATCGTCAGATGGAACGCCCGCGTCACGAGCCCCGCGATCGTCCCCGAGGTCGTCCGCAAGGCCTTCAAGCTGGCGGAGGCGGAGAAGCCGGGCGCCACCCATCTCGAGCTCCCCGAGGACGTGATGGCCGCGATGGTCGACACCGAGGCCGACCCGATGGGCCGTCCCCTCCCGCGCGAGAGACCGGTCGTGACCGAGCCGCGCGCCCGCGACCTGCTGCGCGCCGCCGAGATCATCCGCGGGGCGAAGAACCCGGTCGCCCTCGCCGGCAACGGCGTCGTCCGCGGCGGCGCCGCGCCCGCCCTGCGCGAGTTCAGCCGCGCGACCGGCATCAAGGTCGCCGAGACGTTCATGGCGAAGGGCGTCATCGACCACGACTCGGTGAACGCGCTCGGGACCGTCGGCCTCCAGGCGCGCGACTACGCGCTCGCCGGCTTCGAGGACGCGGACGTCGTGATCGCGATCGGCTACGACCTGGTCGAGCACGCGCCGAAGCACTGGAATCCCAGCCGCGACAAGACGATCATCGTGATCGACACCGTCCCGGCCGAGATCGACGCCAACTTCGTCCCCGACGTGGAGCTGATCGGCGACCTCTACGCGACCCTCGCCCGCCTCGGCGAGGAGGCCCGCGGCGAGGGCCACACGAGCGGCTCCCGCCGCCTGCGCGAGCTGGTCGACGGCCGCCTCGCCGCCGCCGCGGACGACGACGCCTTCCCCGCCTCCCCGCCGCGCGCGCTGCTGGAGATCCGCAAGGCGCTGCGCCGCGACGACATCCTGATCTCCGACGTCGGCCTCCACAAGCTCTGGATCGGCCGCATGTTCCCCGCCCACCTGCCGAACACGGTGATGATCGCGAACGGCCTCGCGGGGATGGGCTTCGCGGTTCCGACGGCGGTCGCGGCGAAGCTCGTGCACCCCGAGCGCCACGTCGTCACCGTCAGCGGCGACGGCGGCTTCCTGATGAACATGCAGGAGCTGGAGACGGCCAAGCGGCTGCGCACGCCGTTCGTGAACATCATCTGGGAGAACGGGCAGTTCGGCTCGATTGTCTGGAAGCAGGACAAGAAGTTCGGCCGTCACTTCGGCGTCGACTTCACGAACCCCGACTTCGTCAAGCTCGCCGAGGCGTTCGGCCTGCCGGCGTGGCGTGCCGAGTCGATCGACGACTTCGCCGCTCGCTTCCGTCAGGCGCTCGCGCTCGACGTGCCGTCGGTGATCGTGCTGCCGATCGACTACTCGGCCGACGTCGCCCTCACCGAGCTGGGCGCGGAGACCGTCGCGACGTGACGGCGACGGCCGAGGTAGCTCGGCTCGCGCCGGCGGACCTCGACGGCGCGGTGGAGGTCGCGGCACGGGCGTTCCCCGTCGCGAACGCGGCCGCGATCTTCCGCGCGCGGATCGCCGGCTGCCTGGAGCGCGCGCCCGACGGCGCCTGGGTCGCCCGTGAGGACGGCCGGGTCGTCGGCGTCGCCCTCGGCGAGCAGACCGACGGGATCTGGGTCCTCGTCCTGCTCGCGGTCGACGCGACGGCGCAGAGCGGCGGCCTCGGACGCGTCCTCCTCGAACGGGCGCTCGCCACCTTCGACGGCGCGCGCGGCGGCTTCATCACCGCCTCGGACGATCCGCGCGCGCTGCGCCTCTACGCCCGCGCCGGCTTCTCGCTGCGGCCGTGCGTGGTCGCGAGCGGCGTGCCCGACCGCGCCGCGCTCCCCGCTGGCCTGGCGGTCCGCGACAGCGGCCTCGGCGACGTGGAGCGGACCGTCGCGCTCGACCGCGCGGTGCGCGGCGGCGCCCGCCCGCTCCAGCACGCCGAGCTGCTCGCGAGCGGCTGCCGGCTGCGGCTGGCGGCCGGCGACCGCGGCTACGTCGTCAGCGACGGCACCGGGCTGGTGCAGACCCTCGCGGCCTCCGACCCCGCCGCCGCGCAGGCGCTGATGTGGTCGGTGCTGGCGGAGACGGCGCCCGGTGGCGAGGCGTGCCTGCGCTGGCTCGGGAGCGGGCAGGACTGGGCGATCGAGGTCGCCGTCCGCGCCGGGCTGACGCTCGCGCCGTGGGCGCCGTACTTCGCCCGCGGTCAGCTCGGGACGCTCGCGCCGTTCGTGCCGAGCGGCGCCTACTCGTAACCTCGGGGGCATGCGCTCCGGCCCCGTGCCTCCGTCCGAGCCCGGCCTCACGCGGCGCGCGGCGCTCGCCCGCGCGGGCGCCGGCGCGGCACTGCTGCTGACGGGCGCGGCCGGCGCGCGGGCCGCGACGACGCCGACGGCGGCGACCGCTCCTGTGCCGCCCGCGGCCGCGCCGGCCGCCGGGCGGATGCTGAAGGGGATCTCGCTGATCGGCGCGATCAACACCTACAGCGACGCGCTCGACGTGCGCCCGTACCTGCTCAGCGGCGCGCGACCGGTCGACGTGGTGGGCCTCTGGGCCAACTGGACCTCCGTGCAACCGGTCGCGCCGTCGCCGTTCACCGAGGCGCAGACGTACCTCGACCTGAGCGACCCGGCCGGCGCGGCGGCTCCCGTGCTGGCGGCGCTCGACGCCCAGATCGCCCAGGCCAACGCGGACGGCCGCTCGGTCCTGCTGACGCTCTACCAGTCGTTCCCGGACTGGACCCATCCGAGCATCGGGCCGCTCGATCCGGCGGACGATCCGACGGCCGGCGGGACGGGCCGGCCCGACCTCGGCCAGGGCCCGCTCGCGAACGACGCGCGGATCCCCGACGACCGCTCGACGACCGGGCCGTGGGCCTGGTTCGTCGCCTACCTCTGCGCCCGCTACGCCCGCACCGGCGGCGCGCCGCCGACTGCCGGCCCCGGTCGCGGCGGCAGCGTCGGCAACCCCAGCGGCGCTCACGTCGACTGGCTCGCCCCGATGAACGAGCCGAACCTGACCTGGTGGCCCCAAGCCGACCCGAGCTTCCCCGGCGGCACGATCGAAGGCGCCGTCGCGACGCTGATGCAGACCGCCGCGACGGTCGCCGCGCGCTACCGCAACGGCGACGCGCTGCCGCAGGGCCCGGCGCTCCTGATGCCGGGGACGGCCGACGTCGTGTCCACCGGCTCGACCCACGGCACGCCCTGGCAGCCGTTCACGGCCGGCGTGCTGAGCGCCCTCGCGGGCTGGACGCCGGCGACGCCCGTCGGCTGGTCGCAGCACAACTACGCCGACGTGAAGCACGGCGTGCAGGCGTCCGGCCGCTGGCGGGTGGAGGACACGGTCGACCTGCTGAGCGCGCACGCGTGGCCCGACCCGGCCGTCTGGCTGACGGAGGGCGGCTACGAGTTCACCGTCCGGCGCGTCGGCTCCGGCATCCCGCAGCCCTACCTCGTCGCCCACCCCGCCGCCGCGACCGCTGAGCAGGTCCGCCTGCTCGCCGCCAACTGGGCCGCGATGGCGCGGCTGCCCGTCCGCCTCTGGACCCAGTACCAGGTCAACGACGCCGACGTGCGCTTCCAGAGCGGCCTGCGCGGCCCGGTCACGATCGACCCCGCCGGCGCGCAGGTCCCGCACGACCCGCCCTATCCGGCCTACGCGCTGTGGTCCGGCCTGGGCGCCTGAGCCCCCTGATCTGACCCGCGACTCGCCCGGTTCGCGGCGCCCGGCGCACGGCTCTGCACCAACTCTCAGCACATGGAGGGGAAAACGGGGGTCACCGTCCGACCCCCTTCCTAGTTTCGGCTCATCCCACGAAAAGCGGCCGGGGGCGCTGCTCCACACAGCCCCCGGCCCGGCACACGAGAGGCCTCCCATGCGCACAAAGCGTACGTCCCCGACGGTCGTCTCGACCGACCACGTCGTCCTCGGCGAGGTCGTGCGCGAGGCGCGCGCCCGTCACGCGATCTCGCAGGAGGAGCTCGGGTTCCGCGCCGGCCTCCACAGGAACTACGTCGGTGCGATCGAGCGCGGCGAGATCAACCCGACCTTCCGCACGCTGTTGAGATTGACCGGCGGGCTCGACGTCCAGCTGTCCGCGCTGGTCGCTCGCTACGAGCAGCAGCGGCTCGGGCGGCCGGAGCGCGCACGGGCCCCGGAGGACGGCGCGACGAACTCGCTTCAGATCGACGAAGGCCGGTCGATGACAAGGGCGTGACACCGTTTCAGTTCCGCCTCGAGCGCGTCCGTGCGCTGCGTGAGCGTGGTGAGGACCTCGCCAAGCAGGAGCTTGCCGGGGCCCTCTCCCGCCGCGAGGACTGCGAGGACCTGCTGCGCGCGACGAGCGAGCAGCTGGACGGCGCTCGCGACCGGCAGCGCGCGGCGGCCTCGACGGCGATCAGCGCGACCGACCTGATCGCGCGTCAGCGCTACCTCGAACGCGTCGAGCAGGCGCGTCGCGCGGGCGAGGAGGACCTCGACCGTCACGAGGCCGAGGTCGAGGCGCGCCGCGAGGCGCTGCGCCACGCCGCGCGCGAGCGCCAGGCGCTGGAGCGGCTGAAGGAGCGGCGGCGCGTCGACCACGCGCGGGAGCTGGCTCGCGTCGAGGGAGCCACCCTCGACGAGATCGCGCTCGGGCTGCACCGGCGCAAGCAGGCGGCGGCGTCGTGAGCGGCGCGGTCATCACCCACGGCGGCGTGGGCGTGGGCGCTCGCGCGGGCGCGGCGATCTCTCTTCTGGCCGGCGCGGCCGGCCTCCCTCCGACCGGAGCGACAGGCACATGAGCATCCTCCAGATCCCGGTGGTGACGGATCCGTCGCCGCCGAGGGGCGGACCACCGCCCTCCAAGCAGTCCGACGCGCCCTTCGCGTCGGTGCTCGAAGACCATCAGGCCCGGACCGCCACCGCGGAAGGCCTCACGAAGCAGAGCGACGCCCGTCGCGCGGCCCGTCGCGGGTCGCACGACGACACGAGCGACGACAGCTCAGGCTCCGACCGGCGCGACGCCCAGACCTCGGGCGCGACCGATCCGACGGCGGCCGCCGCGGCGGCCGCGACCAGCCAGCCGGCCGGCGGCGACGCCGAGCAGGCGAACACGACAGCCGACGGTGGGGGCGGGAGCTTCTCGGCGCTCGGCGGACCGGGTGGCGCGGCGGGTGCCGGCGCGCCTGGCGCCGCGGGCCAGCTCGGTGGTGCCGGAGTGCTGGGCGCGACCGGCCAGCTCGGCGACCCCACGGGTGCGGGCATCGGTGGCGTGACCGGCGCTGGTGTCGGCGGCGAGGGAGGCGCGAATGGCGCTGCTGGCGCGAACGGCATGACAGGCGTGAACGGCCTGGCCGGTGCGAACGGCCTGGCCGGTGCGAACGGCGCTGCCGGTGCGGGCCTGGCCGGAGCGGGTTCGGTCGGCGCGTATGGCGCCGCCGGTGCGAACGGCCCGGCGGGCGCGAACGGCGCTGCGGGCTCGGCCGGCGCGAACGGCGCGGCCGGCACGAACGGCTCGGCCGGCACGAACGGTGCGGCCGGCGCCCTTGGCCCGAACGGCGCCCCGGGCGCCGGGGCGAACGGCCTCGGCCCCGACGGCGCGGCAGCCCTCGGCGCGAACGGCTCCGCCGGCGCGGGTGCCTCGGCGACCGGCGCCCTCGCCGCGAGCTCCGGCCTCGGCCAGGCGCCCGGCGCGAACGGCGCCGGCGCGGCCCCGGCCGCCCCGGCGATCACGACCGCGGCGGCGACCGCCAACGCCCTTGCGGCCGCGGCCGCCAACGGCAGCGCCCCGGCGAGCGGCCCGCTCGCGACCGCCGCCGCCTCAGCGCCGACGGCATCGAGCGCGAGCGCCACCTCGGCGACCACGTCCACGACGACCACGACGCCCGGCCCGCTCGCGGCCGCGCTCCAGGCCGCCGTCACCGCCGCGACCAACGGCAGCTCCACGAACAACGGCAGCGGCCCGAGCGCGAGCGGCGACGGCTCCCGCGGCGACGCGCAGGGCGGCGGCGCCGCCCCGGCCCCGACCGCGAACCCCGCGACAGCCGCGGCCGCCGGCGCGCCCGGGGCAACCGGAGCGACCGGCGCACCCACCACGGCCGGCGCGGCCGCCGGTGACGCGGCCGCGACCCCGGTCCCGCTCGACCAGGCCGTCGAGACGGTCCGCCTCGCGCTGCAGGCGGCGAGCGAGAACGGCGTCGCCCGCGCGCGCATCACCCTCCACCCGCAGGAGCTGGGCGGGATAGAGATCCACCTGCGCCAGACGCCCGACGGACTCGTCGCCCGCGTCGTCGCCGACAACGGCACCGCCGCACAGACGCTCCAGCACTCCGGCGCCGAGCTGCGCCGCGAGCTGGAGGGCCAGGGCCTCACGCTCCTCCAGCTCGACATCGGCGCCTCCGGCGACGAGGCCGGCGCCCAGGCGCGCGCCCAGGGCCAGACCGACCTCGGCTCCTCGGCGCGCCGCGCAAGCGCCAACGCGAGCGCCGGCGACGACGCCTCGGCCGAGGTCGCTGCGACCGCTTCCCCCACCCGACCGCAGACGCTCGAGCTGGCCAACGGCCTGCTCGTGGACGTGCTCGCCTAGGAGAACCGACCAGATGATCGACCCCACCAGCGCCAGCAGCAGCTCGCCGACCAGCGGGACGGGCTCGTCCAGCTCCAGCGGCTCCGTCCTCGGCAAGGACGACTTCCTCAGACTGATGATGGCCCAGCTCCAGAACCAGGACCCGACCAACCCGACCGACGACACGCAGTACACGGCCGAGCTGGCGCAGTTCTCGACGCTCGAGCAGATCACGAACCTCGCCGCGACGAGCGAGGCCTCGGCCTCGAACGACTACGACCAGCAGGCGGTCGACCTGATCGGCAGAACCGTCTCCTACGTCGACGACAACGGCGCGACGCAGACCGGCAGAGTCGGCAGCGTCACCTTCACCAGCACCGGCCCGACGCTCACGATCGGCGACCAGACCGGCATCCTGCCGGTCACCGTGACGGCGGTGACGACCGGGTCATGAGCCTCGACGTTCCCAACGCCGCACTGGTCCCGCCCGGCGTCACGCCGGCCGCGGCCCCGTCGCGCCCGCAGAGCCCCGGCAGCGCCGGTGGCGCCGGTGGCGCCGGCAGAGGCCAGGCCCCCAGCGGCCCGGCGTTCTCCGACGTCCTCGGCGCGAGCGTCGCGAGCAGCGGCACCTCGACGGTGCAGTTCTCGCGTCACGCCGCCCAGCGTCTGGAGCGGCGCGGGATCGACGTCGACCAGAGCACGATGGCGCGCCTCTCCGACGGCGTCGACCGCGCCGCGAGCAAGGGCTCGCGCGAGTCGGTCGTCTTCGTCGAGGGCACCGCCTTCGTCGTCTCGGTCCCGAACCGGACCGTCATCACGGCGGTCGACCCCGGTCACATGCGCGACCACGTCTTCACCAACATCGACAGCGCCGTCATCGCATGAGCGCGACGACGGACCCAACCGACGGCTGGACCTCTCCGAGGGGGCCGCGAAAGGAAGTGATGCTCCCATGATGCGAAGCATGTACGCCGCGATCAGCGGCCTCAAGGTCAACCAGACGATGCTCGACACGACCGCGAACAACCTCGCGAACGTCAACACGATCGGCTACAAGGACCAGCGCACGACGTTCCAGGACGCGCTCTCGGAGACGCAGCGCGGCGCCGCCGGCATGGCCGGCACCAGCGGAGGCTCGAACGCCCTCCAGATCGGCCTCGGCGCGCAGCTCGGCTCGATCGACAACGAGATGGCGGGCGGCGCCCCGGAGACGACCGGCAACCCGCTCGACGTCTACATCCAGGGCCAGGGCTGGCTGCGCGTCGGCCAGGGCACGCCGAGCGCGGCCCCGCCGTACACGACGGGCCTCCCGACGAGCGTCTCCTACACGCGCGCCGGCGACCTGACGACGAACGCGAGAGGCTTCCTGCAGACGCAGGACGGCAACTTCATCCTCGGCACGAACGCGGTCCCGACGACCAACCCGGACGGTTCGACGACCTACGCGCCGGGCACGACGCCGAGCTACATCAACGTCCCGCCCGGATCGACCGACACCACGATCGGTCCCGACGGCAGCGTCTCCTACATGGACCAGGACACGGCGTCCCCGACGTTCGGGAGACGCGTCACCGCCGGCTACATCACCTTGGCCAAGTTCGCGAACGAGGCCGGTCTCCAGCGAGACGGAGGGTCGCTCTGGAGCGCCTCCGCCAGCTCCGGCGGCGAGATCGTCGGCACGCCGGGCAACAACGGCCTCGGCACCACCGTCGCAGGCTCGCTGGAGATGTCAAACGTGGATCTCGCTACCGAGTTCACGACCATGATCACCGCCCAGCGAGGGTTCCAGGCGAACTCCAGAGTCATCACGACCGCGGACGACATGCTGCAGACCCTCGTGTCGATGAAGCAGTGATCTGCGGGGGCTGACAGCGGCGAGGCGAGTGGCCGAGGGACCGCTCGCCTCGCCGTGCCCCGTCCCCTCCCGGACACCACCACAGGAGACACGCACCGTGATCGTCCTTCACCGCCTCGGCCACAGAGCCGAGCAGTTTCATCTCAATCCCGATCTGATCATGACCGTCGAGGCGAACCCCGACACCGTGATCACGTTGACGACCGGCACGAAGATCGTCGTCGTCGAATCGCCTGCCCGCGTCTCCGTCGAGGTGCGTCAGTGGCGCACCGAGATCCTGCGCGACGCGCTCGGCCGTCGCCGCGACGAACCCCTGCCCGTCCGCGGCCCACTCGCCTCGGACCGTCCGGCGCTGTCGGCGATTGAAGGTTCGGCCTCCTCGGCCGATCACTCGGAGCGATGAAGGCCGCCACCGCAATCGGAATCGCCGTCGGGATCGGCGGCCTGCTGCTCGCCGCGATGATGGAGGGCACGAGCCCCGCCGCGTTCATCAACGTCTCGGCGCTGATCGTGATCATCGCCGGGACCGGCGGGGCCACGCTCGCGAGCGTCGGCATGGCCGGCTTCCGGCGCATCCCGAAGCTCTACAGACTCGTCTTCAGCGCGCAGCCGCCGGACCTCCGCGAGCGCGTCGAGCTGATCGTCTCGATCGCCGAGCAGGCGCGCCGCGAGGGCCTCCTGGCGCTCGACGCGCAGCTCGCCGAGATCGACGACGAGTTCACCCGCAAGGGGCTGCAGCTGGTCGTCGACGGCACCGACCCGGAGCTCGTGCGCGAGATCCTCGAGGCCGAGATCGACGGCATGGCCTCGCGCCACGCGGCCGGCGCCGCCGTCTTCGAGAAGGCCGGCGGCTACGCCCCGACGATGGGCATCATCGGCACCGTCATGGGGCTCGTCCACGTGCTCCAGAACCTCGACGACCCGGCGTCGCTCGGCCCCGCGATCTCGACCGCCTTCATCGCCACGCTGTTCGGCGTCGGCTCCGCCAACCTGGTCTTCCTTCCGGTCGCCTCGCGCCTGAAGGCGATGTCCGCCGAGGAGGTCGAGCTGCGCACCCTGACGCTCGACGGGATCCTCGCGGTGCAGGCCGGCGACAACCCGCGGGTCGTCTCCGACAAGCTGATCTCGTACGTCCCGCCGTCCGAGCGCGAGGCGGCCGACGAGGGCGACGAGGCCGTCAGCGCACCGCTCGCCGAGGCGGCCTGACGATGGCCGCCCAGGGCGGCCGTCGTCGCCGCGGAGCCCACGCCGGAGCGCATGACAACGAGGAGCGCTGGCTCCTCACCTACGCCGACATGATCACCCTCCTGCTCGCGCTCTTCGTCGTGCTCTTCTCGATCTCGTCCGTGAACGTCTCCAAGTTCAGAACGCTGAAGGAGTCGTTGCGCGACGCGTTCTCGGGCAAGGTCGTCAGCGGCGGCGAGTCGATCCTCCAGACCGGCACGAGCGTCAGAGCGAGAGCCCCCGACGCGATCTCCGCCGCGATCCTCCCGGGCGCCCCGAACATCCAGGTCTCGCAACCGTCGAGCGCCCGCGCGCTCGCCGCCAGAAGCGAGCAGGACGAGCGGGAGAGACTGAAGGCCCGGCTCGACTCCTACGCCGCCTCGCACGGGTTCGAGAACCGCGTCGAGACGGTCGTCGCGCGCCGCGGGCTGGTCGTGCGGCTGCTGACCGACGACGTCCTCTTCGACTCCGGCCAGGCGGTCCTCAAGCCACGCGGGAAGCCGCTGCTGGGCGAGGTCGCGGACCTCTTGGAGGTCGACCAGCGCCACCCGATCGTGGTCGAGGGCCACACCGACGACGTGCCGATCCACACGGCGCAGTACGACTCCAACTGGGAGCTGTCGACCGCGCGTGCGACGCAGGTGACGCGCTACCTGATCGGCCAGGGCGTGCCCGAGTCGCGCTTCGCGGCCGCCGGCTACGCCGACGTCCATCCGATCGCCTCCAACGCCACCGCCGCCGGGCGCGCGCGCAACCGCCGCGTCGAGGTGGTGCTGCAACGCCTCTACCCGACCAGTGACGACGTCGCACCAGACGCAGCGAAAGGCACGACACCATGAAGAGAAAGAGAGTCCTGATTCCGATCGTGGTGCTCGTGATCGCCGCCGTGGCGGGCTACGCGTTCGTCTTCGCGAAGCCGGCCAGAAGAACCACCGACAGAGTCGACGGCACCGTCGTGGTGCTGCCGAAGGACTTCCTCATCAACTTGAGCGACGGCCGCTACGCGAAGCTCGACGTGGCGCTCGTGCTCGCGCCGGGGCAGGCGACGACCGCCGCCGCCGGGTCGAGCGCGTCGTCGTCCGACAGCGCCGACGACTATGCCGGCATCCCCGAGGAGGCCGCGATCCGCGACATCGTGACGAACGTCGTGACGGCGCAGAGCGGCGCGACGCTGATCAGCGCCAAGGGCCGTGAGCGGATCAAGGCGCGCATCCTCCAGCAGCTGCGCGCGCACACCGACGTGAGAGTCAACGACGTCCTGCTCCCCGACGTCGCCGTCCAGTAGGAGAGACAGATGAGCCAGGAGATGGAGTACGCGCCGTTCGACCGCACGCCGGCCAACGGCGGCGCCGCGACCGCGACCGACCTCGGTCGCCTCAGCGCCGTGCCGGTCGAGCTGACGGTCGAGATCGGCCGTACGCGGATGACGGTCGGCGAGACGCTCGAGCTGCGGCCCGGGTCGATCGTCGTCCTTGACCGGATGTCCGGGGAGCCCGTCGACCTGCTCGTCAACGGGACCCCGATCGCCCGCGGCGAGGTCGTCGTGATCGACGAGGAGTTCGGCCTGCGGATCACCGACGTGCTGGGTGAGAGCAGCGCCGCGGCCGCGCCCGAGCCGGCCCCCGAGGCGCCCGGAACCGTCTGACTCGCACGGGGCTCGCCGCCTCAAGACGGGTGGGTCGGTGCCGATCACCGGGAGGCACCCGAAACGTGACGGAGAGCCCCACATGACCGAAGCACAGCCCACCACGCGCCAGCTCGTCGTCTTCTCGCTCGGCGAGGAGGAGTACGCCCTGCCGATCACGCAGGTGCACGAGATCATCCGCTACACCGAGCCGCGCGCCGTCGCGAGCGACGTCGACTGGGTCCGCGGCGTGATCAGCCTGCGCGGCAAGATCGTGCCCGTCTACGACCTCGCCTCCCGCCTCGGCTTCGTCTCCCAGCGCCGGGAGAACCAGAAGATCGTGATCGTCGAGACCGGGAGCGACATGGCCGGCGTCGTCGTCGACGACGTGGAGGAGGTCCTGACGGTCGAGTCGAGCCAGATCGAGGAGGTTCCCTCCGCCGGCACCGACGTGATCGAGTCGATCGCGAAGATCGACGACCGCCTCGTGATCCTGCTCAACCCGACCGGCATCTTCGCCTCGGCGGGCGAGCTCGCGGTCGCCGCCTAGCCTCCCGTGCCCGATCCGACCGCCACCCGCGTCGTCGTCGCCGACGACAGTGGGCTGATGCGCCGCGTCGTCTCCGCGACGCTCGAGCACGCCGGCTTCACCGTCGTCGGCGGTGCGCGCGACGGCGACGAGGCGCTCGCGCTGTGCGAGCGCGAACAGCCCGACGCGATGACGCTCGACCTGGAGATGCCGGGCCTCGATGGGATCGGCGTGCTGAAGGCGCTGCGCCGTCAGGGCGACCACGCGACCCCGGTCGTCGTCGTCTCCGCCTTCTCGCCGTCGCACGGCGCGCGCGCCGTCGACGCCCTCGCGGAGGGCGCCTTCGACCTCGTCGAGAAGCCGGCGGTCGGCGACGGGATCGACCGCTTCACGAGCGAGCTGAGCGACAAGGTGCGCCTCGCGGCCGCCTCGCGCGTGCGCTTTAGCCTGCCGCGGCCGTCGCTGCCCGTCGGCGGCGGCGGCGCCGGCCGGCGCGAGCGCCGCATCGGCGCCCACCGCGGCACCCGCCGGCTCGTCGTGATCGCCTGCTCGACCGGCGGCCCGAGGGCGCTCGCGGAGCTGGTGCCGGCGCTGCCGGCGCGGCTCGGCGCGGGCACGCTGATCGTCCAGCACATGCCGCCCGGCTTCACCGGCTCGCTCGCGGCCCGGCTCGACCGCGCCTCCCAGCTGAGCGTCCGCGAGGCGGTCGAGGGCGAGCCGCTCGACCCCGGCGCCGCGCTGCTCGCGCCCGGCGGCGCGCACCTGCGCCTGGCCGAGCCGGCGCGCACGATCCTCCTCAGCGACGCGCCCGAGGTCGGCGGCCTGCGGCCCCGCGCGGACGTCACGATCGCCGACGTGGCGCGCGCGTTCGGCGAGCGCGTCGTGCTCGTCGTGCTGACGGGGATGGGGAAGGACGGCCTCGAGGGCGCGCTGGAGGTGCGCCGTCGCGGCGGCCGGATCCTCGTCGAGGCGGAGTCGACCTGCACCGTCTACGGGATGCCGCGCGCCGTCGTCGAGGCGGAGCTGGCGGACGAGGTCCTGCCGCTCGGCGAGCTGCCGGCGGCGATCGCGGCGGAGGCCGGCTGATGGCCGCCACCCTGCGCCAGTCGCCCGCCGCGCCCGCGACCACTGACGATTACGTCGCCTTCTGCGAGGGGATCCGCGCGACGACGCAGATCGACCTGCTCCAGTACAAGCGCGGCCAGATGGAGCGACGCATCCGCTCCTTCGCCCAGCGCCAGGGGATCGGCGAGCTGGCGGACTACCTCGCGCTGCTGCGCTCGGACCCGGCGGAGCTGGACGCGTTCCTCGACCGCATGACGATCAACGTCTCGCAGCTGTGGCGCAATCCGGAGCAGTGGCAGGTGCTGGAGCAGGAGGTGCTGCCGGAGCTGCTGGCCGCGCGCGGGCGCCTGAGCGCCTGGAGCGCCGGCTGCTCCTACGGCGCCGAGGCCTACACGCTCGCGGCGATCTGCCGCCAGCTGGCGCCGAGCGCGCCGGTCGAGATCGTCGGCACCGACATCGACCGGCGGATGGTGCAGCGCGCCCGCCGCGGCCGCTTCAGCGCCGAGGACGCGCGCACCGCTCCGGCCGCGCAGCTGCGCCGCTGGTTCACCGAGGACGACGAGGAGGGCGCCGGCGGCTGGGCCGCGTCCCCTGAGCTGCGGGCGGTCACGCGCTTCGAGGTCGGCGACCTGCTGCGGCTGCGCTCGAGACGCCCGACCGCCGACCTCGTCCTCTGCCGCAACACCGTCATCTACTTCACCGAGGAGGTGCGCGACGCGCTCCACCGCCGTCTCGTCGAGGCGCTGCGCCCCGGCGGCTACCTCGTGATCGGCTCGACCGAGCGCGTCTCGAACGCCCGTGAGCTGGGCCTCGTCGCGACCCACCCCTTCACCTACCGCAAGGGCTGATCGATGGACACCTCCGAGTACCTCCCGATGTTCCTGGCGGAGTCGCGCGAGCACCTGCAGGAGCTGAACCTCGCCGTCGTACGGATCGAGGAGACGCCCGACGACCGCGCCACGGTCGACGAGATCTTCCGCATCGCCCACTCGCTGAAGGGCATGAGCGCGACGATGGGGTTCGCCGCGATCGCGGCGCTGACGCACGAGATGGAGAACGTCTTCGAGCTGCTGCGCCAGCGCACCGACGGCCTCTCGCGGGACGCGATCGACGTGCTCTTCGAATGCCTCGACGCGCTCGAGGCGTCGGTCGGCGCGATCGAGCTGGACGGCGTCGAGCAGCTCGACCCGAGCCGGCTCGTGCAGCGGCTTCAGGGGCTCGTGCGCGAGCGCACGCCGGAGCAGGAGCTGGAGCGGATCGGCGGCGTCGACCTGCCGTCGGTCGAGGACATCGCCACCGACGAGGCCCGCCGCGTCGTCCACCTCGTCGCCGAGCTGGGCGAGGAGACGCTGATGCCGGCGGTGCGCGCGTTCATGCTCTTCGCGGCGCTCGCCGAGCACGGTGAGATCGTCGGCAGCATCCCGACGCAGGAGGGGGTCGAGCAGTTCGCCGGCCGCCGCGTCGAGGTCTGGCTCGCCTCCGAGCACGAGGACGAGGTGCTGCGCACGGCCGCCGCCGAGGTCAGCGACGTGGTCGGCGTGGTGGTCGACGCGGAGCCGGCGATCGTCGCCGCCGCCGAGGTCGTGACCGCCGCCGCGACCGACGCCCTGCGACCCCACGACGGCGGCGCCGCCTCCGCCGCGCACGCCCGCAGGGGCGCCGCGACCGTCCGCGTCGACGCCGAGCGGCTCGACCAGCTGATGCACTTCATGGGCGAGCTGGTGATCCACCGCACGGTCGTCGAGACGCTCGCCGCCGACGCCGACGTGCCCGGCCTGCCGCAGGCGATCCAGGATCTCGCGCGCAGCTCGCAGGCGCTGCAGGCGATGGTGATGCAGGTCCGCATGATCCCGGTCGAGGCGGTCTTCCTGCGCTTCCCGCGGCTCGTCCGCGACCTCTCCTCGAAGCTCGGCAAGGAGGTCGAGCTGCGGCTCGTGGGCCAGGACACGGAGCTCGACCGGACCGTCGTCGACGCGCTCGGCGACCCGCTCGTCCACCTCGTCCGCAACTCGCTCGACCACGGCCTCGAAGCGCCCGAGGAGCGCGAGGCGAAGGGCAAGCCGTCGACCGGCGTGCTCGAGATCTCCGCGCGCCACGCGGGCGGCAACGTGATCATCAGCGTGCGCGACGACGGTCGCGGGATCGACCCCGCACGGGTCGCGCGCAAGGCCGTCGAGCGGGGGCTGATCGCGCCCGAGGCGGAGCCCACGGTCGACGTCGCGCGCGCCATCGAGCTGCTCTTCGAGCCCGGCTTCTCGACCGCCGAGACGACGAGCGACATCTCCGGCCGCGGCGTCGGCATGGACGCCGTGCAGGCGAGCATCCGCGACCTCGGCGGCGAGGTCGTGATGGCCTCGACGCCGGGCGAGGGCTCGCACACCGAGATCCGCCTCCCGCTCACGCTCGCGATCATGGCCGCGCTGCTGGTCGAGACGCAGGGGCTGCCGTTCGCGATCCCGCTCGACCGCGTCGAGCGGACGCTGCGGCTGGAGGACCACACCGTGCGCTCCGTCGCGGGCGCGCGCATGCTCGTGCTGGGAGACGGCGTCCTGCCGTTGATCGACGCGGGCGAGACGCTCGGTCGCGGCTGCGGGGAGGACGGCGAGCTGCACGCCCACGCCGTCATCGTCCGTGGCCGCGAGCGGCGTCTCGCGCTTGCCGTCGCGACGCTCGTCGGCCAGCGCGAGCTGGTCACGCGCCCGCTCCCGTCCGAGGTCAGCGACAGCGCGGCGGTCTCCGGCGGAGCCGTCCTCTCGAACGGCGAGATCGCCCTGATCGTCGACTGCGACGCGCTCACCGCGACACGCGCCGAGCGTCCCGTTCCCCTTCCCGTCCTCTGAGCCCAGCCCGCCGCTCGAAAGGAACCACCGACGTGACCACCGACTTCACCGAGCTGCAGCTCGACGCCCTGCGCGAGCTCGCCAACATCGGCTCCGGCAATGCCGCGACCGCCCTCGCCCAGATGCTCGGCCGCGAGGTCGAGCTGGCCGTGCCGCGCGCGCTCGCGCTGCCGCTGGCCGACGCGGTCGACGCGGTCGGGCCGGCCGACGCGAGCCGCAGCGCGGTCGTGCTGCCGATCTTCGGCGACCTCGACGCGATCGTCCTGCTGCTGTTCTCCGACCTCGACGCGGCGGCGCTCTGCGGCCTGCTCGGCGTCGAGGCGGGCACCGAGTGGGGCGACTCCGCACTCGGCGAGATCGGCAACATCCTCGGCACCTCCTACATCAACGCGCTCGCGACGCTCGCGGGCGTCGCGATCGAGCCGCGCCCGCCGCACGTCGTGACCGACATGCTGGGCGCGATCGTCGCGTCGCTGCTGACCGAGACCGCGGGCGAGACCGACGTCGCGCTGGTGCTCGACTCGGAGCTCGACGTCCAGGGCGTCGCCTGCTCGATGTCGTTCCTGCTGCTCCCCACCGCCGGTGGCGTCGCCGAGCTGCTCGAACGGCTCGGGATGGGCTGAGGGAACGTGAGGATCGTGCGCATGGGAGAGCTGGCCGCATCCGCGAGCGCCGACGAGGAGCTGGTCTCGATCGGCCTCGGCTCGTGCATCGGGCTGACGCTGATCGACCGCGCCCGGCCGGTCGCCGCGCTCGCGCACGTGATGCTGCCCGACTCCGCCGCGGCGGCCGACGGCGCGCCCGGCAAGTACGCCGACCGCGCGGTCCCGGCGCTGATCGAGGCGGCCGAGGAGCTGGGCGCCCGGCGGCTGCGGCTGGAGGCCGTGATCGTCGGCGGGGCGCAGATGTTCACGCTCGGCAACGGCAGCGCGCTCGACGTCGGCGCCCGCAACACGGCGGCCGTGCGCGGCGCGCTCGCGGCCGCGCGGATCCCGCTGCGGGCAGAGCGGACCGGCGGCAGCCGCGGGCGGACCGTCCGCGTCCACGTCGGCGACGCGCGCGTGACGGTGAAGGAGGCGGGCGGCACCGACGTGCCGCTCTTCGGCGGCCAGGTCCCGGCCGCCAGACGGACGACCAGGGCGGGAGCACGATGAGCGAGATCCTCACCAACGACCAGATCGCCGCGCTCGTCGCGGCCGCCAAGCAGGGCGAGCTGCCGGACGACGGCGCCAGCGCCGCGGGTCGCCGCGCGCGGCGGCTGCGGACGGTCAACTTCGCCCGCCCGACGAAGTTCACGAGCGAGCAGGAGCGGCGGATCGTCCGCACGCTCGACATGTTCTGCCAGACGGCCGCGACGCGGCTCTCGGCGGAGCTGCGCGTGCCGCTCGAGCTGGAGGTGATCAACACCAGCCAGCTGACCTGGTCGACCGCGCAGCAGCAGCTGCCGCCCAACTCGCTCGGCGCGCCGCTCTCGGTGCAGCCCTCCGACACGCGGATGCTGATGACGGTCGAGCTGCCGTTCGTCCTGATGACGATCGAGTACCTGCTCGGCGGCGGCGCGGTCGACCGGCCCCCGCGGGCGCGCAAGCTGAGCGAGATCGACTGGGTGCTGGCGCGGCGGCTGTTCGAGACGCTGAGCGGCCAGCTGTCGGTCGTCTGGCAGGACCTCGCGGGCCAGACGCTGGAGGCGCTCGAGCTCGACACCCACGTCGAGGGGATCCAGGTCGCGGCGATCAGCGAGCCGACCCTGACGGTGACGCTCGAGTCGCGCATCGCGCGCCATTCCTCGACGCTCGCGCTGCTGATCCCGTGGGCCGCGATCGATGGCGTCGCCGACCAGGTCGCGGGCCGCGACGTGCGGATGCAGGTCGAGGACCCGGCTGCCTCGGGCGCGATGCGCCGGGCGGTAGCCGAGGCGCAGGTGACGATGCGCGCCGAGGTCGGCTCGGTCGACATGGCGATCGACGAGGTGCTCGGGCTGCTGCCCGGCGACCTCGTCAAGCTCGGCGCCCCGGCCGCGTCAGGCGTCGCGCTGTTCGCCGAGGACGTCCAGATCCACCACGCCAAGCCGGGCCGCAGCGGCAGCCGCCGCGCGGTTCAGATCGTCTCGGCCACGGGAGAGGCGCCGTGAACGCCACCGATGCCCTGATGCGCCTCGGCGCCTCGACCGCCGAGGCGATCGCGAAGGTGCTCGACAACCTCTGTCCCGACCAGGTCGAGCGCGGCGACGTGGCGGCGCTGAACCCCGACACGAACCCGTTCGCGACGCTCGAGATGCCGGCCGTCGCGGTCTCCGTGAACTACGTCGACGGCGTCACCGGCGGCAACGTGTTCGTGATGACGGCGCGCGGCGCGCGGCGGATCGCGGCCGCGATGATGGGCTCCGCGCCGCCTGACGACGACGAGACCGAGCTGACCGTGCTCGAGCTGTCGGCCGTCGCCGAGGCCGCCAACCAGATGATGGCCGCGGCCGCCAGCGCGACGAGCGTCGTGCTCGGCCAGGAGGTCGAGATCGCCCCGCCGGAGACGAAGATCCTCCACAGTCTCGCGGAGGCGGTCGAGGCGTTCGAGACGGCGCCGCACGGCGCGCGCGCGACGTTCCGCGTCTGCGACGAGCCGTGCCGGCTCGTCCAGCTGGTGCCGAACGCGTTCGTCGTGCGGATGACGCGCGCGCTCGACGAGATGGGCGTCGAGCACGTCAGCGGCGGCGGCCCCGGCAGCATCGACGAGTCGCGCGACTCGATCGACGACGGGCTCGCGCTGGAGGACGCGCTGCGCGAGATCCGCGTGCGCGTCTGGGCCGAGCTCGGCCGTACGCGCGTGCCGCTCGGCAGCGCGCCCGAGATGCCGTTCGGCTCCGTGCTGGAGCTCGACCGCAAGGCTGAGGACCCCGTCGACCTCTACGTCAACGGCCTGCGCTTCGCGAGCGGTCGCCTCGTCCTGACCGACGAGGGCGAGTGGGCGATCCGGCTGGCCGAGGTCGCCGGCCGCGAGGCCCCCGCCACGAGTCCCCCCACCCCCGAAACGATGACGGAAGGAGCTGTGCCCTGATGGCACGTGTGCTTGTAGTCGATGACGCGGCGTTCATGCGCAGAATGTTGACCGACGCGCTGACCACCGGTGGCCACGAGGTCGTTGGCGAAGCGGGCAACGGCGTCGAAGCGATCGCGCGGTTCCAGGAGCTGCGACCCGAGCTGACGACGCTCGACATCACGATGCCGGAGAAGGACGGCCTCGACGCGCTCCGCGAGATCATGGCGATCGACCCCGGCGCGAAGGTCGTGATGTGCTCCGCGCTCGGCCAGGAGGCGAAGGTGCTGGAGTCGATCAAGCTCGGCGCGAAGGACTTCGTCGTCAAGCCGTTCCAGCCCGAGCGCGTCCTCACCGCGGTCGGCAGAGCGCTCGACTAGCAGTCGCAAAACCCCGTTGCAGCAGGCGTCTTCGCCTGCGCGACGGGTCCTCGAAGGTCGCCGCTAAAGCATTCGTCCAGGCGGCCGATCACCAGGGACGACTCTTCCCTCGGAGTCTCCCTCGATGATCAACGCTTCCCTGCTTCCACGGGTGGCGGTGCTGCGTGCTGCCGTGATGGCGGCGCTGCTCGCCGTCGTCTCGCTCCTGCTCACCGCGGCTCCCTCGATCGCGGCCGGCACCTCGACGGCGCCCGCCGACGGGGAGAAGACGCCCGTCGACCTGACCGGCGCCACCGGCCCCGGCTCGAGCGGCGGCGGCGCCAGCTTCGTCCGCACGATCGTCGGCCTGGCGGTCGTGATCGGCGTGATCTACGGCGTCGCCTGGGTCCTCAGACAGCGCAGAGCCAGCAGACTGGCGCGCGCCACCGGCGTCGGGCTCGCGACGATCGCCTCCGTGCCGCTCGGCCCGAAGGGCTCGGTCCACCTCGTCCGCGCCGGTCGCGACCTGGTGCTCGTCGGCGTCGGAGAGCACGGCGTCACGCCGATCCGCACCTACGCCGAGGAGGAGGCGCGCGACGCCGGCCTGATCGACGAGGAGGGCCAGCTGCTGGCCGCGACCGACGACGGCCCGGCGCGCACGCCGGGCGCGCGGCGGCTGCCGTCGCTGGCGAGCCTCGACCTGCGCCCGCGCGCGCTCGTCGACCAGGCCCGTCAGTGGACGGTGAGGCGATGATCGGCGCGATCACCGCGGCCGCGACCGCGCCGAGCACGGGCGGGACGCTCGGCAGCCTGACCGGCAACAGCAGCGCGGTCCAGGTCCTCGTCCTCGTCGGCGGCGTCTCGCTGATCCCGGCGATCCTCTTCTGCGTCACCGGCTTCACGCGCATCCTGATCGTCCTCGGCTTCATCCGCACGGCGATCGGGACGCAGAACGCGCCGCCCAACCAGGCGCTGATCGGAATCGCGCTCTTCCTCACGCTGTTCGTGATGGCGCCGACCTTCTCGCAGATCAAGAAGGAGGCGTGGGATCCGCTCCAGCACAACCAGATCCACTTCGACACGGCGGTCAAGCGCGCCGAGGAGCCGCTGCGTCAGTTCATGTTCAGACAGACGCGCGAGAAGGACCTCACGCTGTTCGTGCACCTGTCGGGGACGAGAAAGCAGCCGAGAACCCGCGCCGACATCCCGACGACCGTGCTCGTGCCGGCGTTCATCGTCAGCGAGCTGAAGACGGCGTTCCAGATCGGCTTCCTGATCTTCCTGCCGTTCCTCGTGATCGATCTGATCGTCTCCTCGACGTTGATGAGCATGGGCATGGTGATGTTGCCGCCGACGTTCATCTCGTTGCCATTCAAGATCTTGCTGTTCGTGCTGGTCGACGGCTGGGACCTCGTCATTCAATCGCTCGTTCAGAGCTTCCACACCTGACGCCGTGGATCAAGACACGATCATCAACCTCGCGACGCAGACGATGACCGTCGCGATGAAGATCGCCGGCCCGCTGCTGCTGGTCGGACTCGTGATCGGCCTCGTCGTCAGCGTCTTCCAGTCGGTCACGCAGATCTCCGAGCAGAGCCTCTCGTTCATCCCCAAGATCATCGGCGTGATCGTCGTGATCCTGGTCGCGGGGCCGTGGATGCTGGGCCAGTTGATCAACTACACCGAGCAGCTCTACCAGAGCATCCCGGCGCTGGTCGGTGGCGGATGAACGAGCTGCTGAGAGCGGTCGGCGCGACGAACGCGGCCGCGTTCATCCTCGTGCTCGCGCGCGTCAGCCCGCTGTTCGCGGTCGCGCCGCTGTTCTCGTCGCAGTTCCTGCCGGCGCGCGTGCGCACGGTCGCGGCGGTCGGGCTGACGATCGGCCTGATGCCGAGCGCGATGCACGACCAGCACCTGCCGAGCGGGACGCTGCAGATCGCCGGGCTGATCGGCGTGCAGTTGCTCACCGGGCTCGCGTTCGCGCTCTCGATCGGCCTGCTGTTCTCGGCGATCGAGTCGGCCGGGACGCTGCTCGACGGCGCGCTCGGTTTCTCCTTCGGCAGCCTCGTGAACCCGCTCACGGGCGTCCCCGGGACGATCCTCTCGCAGCTCTACGCGATGATCGGCCTCGCCGTCTTCGTCGCGATCAACGGCGACGCCTGGCTGATCCAGGGGCTCGCGCGCACGTTCGACCTCGTCCCGCTGCCGAGAACGCCGCAGATCGACTCGCTCGTCGGCGGCATCAGCGCGACCTTCGCGACGATCTTCACGTCCGCGCTCGAGGTCGCCGGGCCGGTGATGCTGGCGGCGCTGCTGACCGACGTCGCGTTCGGCGTCGTCTCGCGCGTCGTCCCGCAGCTGAACGTCTTCGCGGTCGGCTTCCCGGTCAAGATCGTCATCGGGCTGCTCGTCGTCGCCGCGTCGCTGCCGTTCGTCTGCGGCTGTATCTCCGACCAGCTGACCACCAGCGTCGCCGACGCGCTCCACACGATCCGGGTCGGGTAGCCG
>JAATFK010000349.1 GCA_015655225.1 Solirubrobacterales bacterium
GAAGGGCGGCAAGGCCGCGGCGCCATCACCCACCTGATGAGCCCCGCCATGGCGGCCGCCGCCGCGGTCACCGGCCGCATCACCGACGTCCGCACCCTGGAGCTGCACCATGACTGAGACCCGACGCATCGCCGGCATCGCCGCGCCCCTGGACATCGACAACCTGGACACCGACCAGATCATGCCCAAGCAGTTCCTCAAGCGGGTCGAGCGGACCGGCTTCGGCGAGTTCCTCTTCTTCGACTGGGCGAAGGAGGACGGCTGGGACCTGCCGAGAACGCAGGTGCTGGTCACCGGCCGCAACTTCGGCTGCGGCTCCTCGCGCGAGCACGCGCCGTGGGGCCTGGAGGACTACGGCTTCAGAGCGATCATCGCCGAGAGCTTCGCCGACATCTTCCGCTCCAACTGCATGAAGATCGGCCTGCTGCCGGTCCAGCTCGAGCGCGCCGACGTCGAGTCGATCGCCGAGGCCCAGCACGTCCAGGTCGACCTCGCCGCGCAGGAGGTCCGCTGGGAGGGCGGCACCGCGTCCTTCGAGATCGACCAGGAGATCAAGCACCGGCTCCTGAACGGCCTCGACGACATCGCGATGACGCTCCAGCAGGAGGACGCGCTCGCCGCGTTCGAGTCCGAGCGCGACCGCCAGCCGTGGAGCGCCCCCAAGACGACGGCGCTGGCAGCCTGATGGCCCACCGGATCGCCCTCCTTCCCGGCGACGGGATCGGACCCGAGATCACCGTCCCGACGGTCGACCTGCTGAACCGCCTCGGCGACTTCAGCTTCGAGCAGCACCTCTTCGGCGGCATCTCGATCGACGCGAACGGGATCGCCATGACGCCCGAGGTCGAGGCTGCCTGCCAGAGCGCGGACGCGGTCCTGCTGGCGGCCGTCGGCGGCCCCAGATGGGACACGACCGACCCGAGCAGACCGCGCCCCGAGCAGGGGTTGCTCGGCCTGCGCAAGGCGCTCGGGCTCTACGCCAACCTGCGTCCCGTGAGACCGCTCTCGGCGCTCTACGACGCGAGCCCGCTGAAGCGCGAGATCATCGCCGGGACCGACCTGCTGGTCGTGCGCGAGCTGACCGGCGGCGTCTACTTCGGCAGACGCGGCCGCGACGGCGACACCGCCTACGACACGATGACCTACTCGGTCGGCGAGATCGAGCGGATCGCCCGCACCGCCTTCCGCGCCGCGAGAGCGAAGGTGACGAGCGTCGACAAGGCGAACGTGCTCGAGTCCTCGCGGCTGTGGCGCGAGGTCGTCGTGCGGATCCACGCCGAGGAGTTCCCGCAGATCGAGCTGGAGCACGTGCTCGTCGACAACGCCGCGATGCAGCTGATCTCGAACCCGAGCTCCTTCGAGGTGATCGTCACCGAGAACCTCTTCGGCGACATCCTCAGCGACGAGGCGGCGATGCTGACCGGCTCGATCGGGCTGCTCCCGAGCGCGTCCCTCGGCGGCGACGGACCGGGCCTCTTCGAGCCCGTCCACGGCTCCGCGCCGGACATCGCCGGCAAGGGGATCGCGAACCCGCTGGCGATGTTCCTGTCGGCGGCGCTGCTGCTGCGACACGGCTTCGCTATGGAAGCGGAGGCGCTGGCGGTAGAATCGGCCGTCGATCGCGCGTTGGCCGACGGCCTGCGCACGGGGGACCTGGGTGGCAGCGCCACGACGGACGAGGCGGCCCGGGCCGTCCTGAACAACCTCTAAGGAGTACTCGTGGAACAAGCGGACCTCATCTGGATGAACGGGGAGCTCGTGCCCTGGGAGGACGCCAAGGTCCACGTACTCACGCACGCCCTGCACTACGGCACGGGCGTGTTCGAGGGCATCCGCGCGTACGAGACCGCCGCCGGGCCGGCGATCTTCCGCAACGTCGAGCACATCGACCGCCTGTTCGACTCGGCCGAGCTCTACTACATGCCGGTCCCGTTCTCGCGTGAGGAGCTGCGTCAGGCGACGCACGACCTGATCGCGCAGAACGGGCTGCCCTCGTGCTACCTGCGCCCGCTCGTCTTCCGCGGCGCCGGCGTGATGGGGCTCAACCCGCTGGAGGCGCCGGTCGACGTGATCATCGCCGCCTGGCCGTGGGGCGCCTACCTCGGCGACGACGCGAAGCTGAACGGCGTGCGCGCGAAGGTCTCCAGCTGGCGTCGCATCAGCGGCGAGGCGCTGATCCCGCACGCGAAGGCGTCCGGCCAGTACCTCAACAGCGTGCTGGCGAAGATCGAGACGCACAGAGCCGGCTACGAGGAGGGGATCCTGCTCGACAGCCAGGGGTTCGTCTCCGAGGGCACCGGAGAGAACCTGTTCGTCGTCCGCAACGGCATCATCGCGACCCCGCCGCAGACGTCCGGGATCCTCGACGGCATCAACCGCCGCTCGATCATCCAGATCGCGGCCGACGAGGGCTTCGAGCTGGTCGAGCGCGCGATCGCGCGCGCCGAGCTGTACCTCGCCGACGAGGTCTTCATGACGGGCACGGCGGCGGAGCTGACGCCGGTCCGCGAGATCGACGACCACGCGGTCGGCACGGGCGAGCCGGGGCCGATCACGCGCCGCATCGGCGAGGTCTTCGACGACGCGCTGCACGGGCGCGACCCGCGCTACAGCGCGTGGAACGACGTCGTCCCGGTGGCGGCTCGAATTACCGGCACGATCGGCTGAGCGCGCGTCCACGCGCGCGGGCCGATCGCCGCCGCGTACGACGACCGCAACTGACACGATCGGAACCTCTGACATGACCACCATCCAGCTCTACGACACGACCCTCCGCGACGGCATGCAGGGGGAGGGGATGTCGCTCTCCGCGCAGGAGAAAGTGCGCGTCGCGCACCGGCTCGACGACCTCGGCATCGACCTGATCGAGGCCGGCTTCCCCAGCTCCAACCCGAAGGAGCTGGAGCTGTTCGAGCTCCTCGCGGGGGAGACCTTCGCGCACGCCGAGATCGCCGCGTTCGGGATGACCCGGCGGCGCGACACGCGGGCGCAGGACGACGCCGCGCTGCGCGTGCTGGCGGAGTCGTTCGCGCCCGTCTGCACGATCGTCGGCAAGACCTGGGGCCTGCACCTGGAGAAGGTCGTGAAGGTCGACCGCGACGAGAACCTGCGGATGATCGCCGAGTCGGTCGCGTTCCTCGTCGCCCAGGGCAGACGCGTCGTCTACGACGCCGAGCACTGCTTCGACGGCTGGCGCGACGATCCCGCCTACGCGCTGCGCTGCCTGCGGGCGGCCGCCGACGCGGGCGCCGAGACGGTCGTCATGTGCGACACGAACGGCAGCTCGCTGCCGGGCGAGATCGCCGCCGCCACGCGCGCCGCGCTCGACGCCCTGGCGGACAGCGGCGTGCGGCTCGGGATCCACTGCCACGACGACGCGGGCGTCGGCGTCGCCAACTCGCTCGCCGCGGTCGAGGCGGGCGCGACGCACGTGCAGGGGACGATGAACGGCTACGGCGAGCGCTGCGGCAACGCGAACCTCGTCACGATCGTCCCGAACCTCCAGCTGAAGCTCGGCTACGACTGCCTCACCGCCGAGCAGCTCGCGACGCTGACGCCGACCGCGCACTTCCTCGACGAGCTGCTGAACCGCACGCCGAACGCCGACCAGCCGTACGTCGGCAAGAACGCGTTCGCGCACAAGGGCGGGATGCACGTCGCCGGCGTGATGGCGGACGCGACGACGTTCGAGCACCTCGACCCGGCGCTCGTCGGCAACGCGCGCGAGCTGCTGATCTCCGAGCTGTCGGGGAAGGGGACCGTGCAGGCGCGCGCCGAGGCGGCCGGGATCACGCTCGACGACGTGGCCGCGCGCCGCCTCGTCGAACGCGTCAAGGAGCTCGAGCACCGCGGCTACCACTACGAGGCCGCCGACGGCTCCTTCGAGCTGCTGCTGCGCAAGGAGTCGGGCGAGTACGAGTCGCTCTTCCAGCTCGAGTCGTGGCGCGTGATCGTCGAGAAGCGCGCCGACGGGAAGGTCGAGACCGAGGCGACGATCAAGATCTGGGTCGCGGGCGAACGCTACGTCGCGACCGGCGAGGGCAACGGCCCGGTCAACGC
>JAATFK010000524.1 GCA_015655225.1 Solirubrobacterales bacterium
CGGCGCGCAACCCGAGACTCGCGCGCTGGGCGCGGCGGCTCGCCGCCGGACCCGCCTCGGCCGCCGGCGGCGTGCGCTACGCGATGTCGAGAGCGCGGCACCCGGACGCCGCGATGATCGGCGTCGTCACCTGGTGGGCGTTCAACGTCGCGGTCCTGTGGGCGGCGTTCAAGGCGTTCGGCTCGGTGCCGCCGGTCGCCGTCGTGATCCAGGGCTACTTCGTCGGCATGCTGGGGAACCTGCTGCCGCTGCCGGCCGGGATCGGCGGGGTCGACGGCGGCATGATCGGCGCCTTCGTCGCGTTCGGCGTCGACGGCGGGCTGGCGGTCGTCGCCGTCCTCGCCTACCGCCTGTTCGCCTTCTGGCTGCCGACGCTCCCGGGTGCGATCGCGTATCTGCAGCTGCGCAGACGGGTACATCAGTGGGAAGGCGCCACCGCGCACGCCTAGTGGTCGCCGACCGCGACCGGGGCTATACTTTGTGAAGTATTGGACCCGAACGGAGACCTCATGGCAGACGTCGAGAACGTGATCATCGTCGGCAGCGGACCTGCCGGCTACACCGCGGCGCTCTATACAGCGCGTGCGGACCTCAATCCACTCGTGATCGAGGGCTTCGCGTGGGGCGGCCTGCTGCAGCAGACGACCGAGGTCGAGAACTTCCCCGGCTACCGCGACGGCATCCAGGGTCCCGTGATGATGCAGGAGCTGCGCGACCAGGCCGAGCGCTTCGGGACGCGCTTCATCACCGACGACGTCACGAGGGTCGAGCTGACCGACGGCGGCATCCAGACCGTCTGGGTCGGTGACGAGCCGCACTACGCGAAGGCCGTCGTCCTCTCGATGGGCGCCCAGCACAAGAAGCTCGGCGTCCCCGGCGAGGAGCTGCTGAGCGGCCGTGGCGTCTCCTACTGCGCGACCTGCGACGCCGCGTTCTTCAGAGAGCACGAGACGATCATCGTCGGCGGCGGCGACTCGGCGATGGAGGAGGCGATCTTCCTCGCGAAGTTCGCCGGCCGCGTCGCGGTCGTCCATCGTCGCAACGAGTTCCGCGCCTCCGCGATCATGCAGGACCGCGCGAGAGCTGCCGGCAACATCGAGTGGCTGACCCCGTACCACGTCGAGGAGTTCCTCGCGGGCGAGAAGGGCGCGCTCGAGAAGGTCCGGCTGAAGAACGCCGAGACCGGCGAGACGATCGAGCACCACGCCACCGGAGCGTTCATCGCCGTCGGCCACGAGCCCCAGTCCGAGCTGGTGCTCGGGCAGGTCAACGTGGACGAGGAGGGCTACGTCAAGACCGAGGGCATCTCGACGCGGACGAACCTCAACGGCGTCTTCGCCGCCGGCGACCTCGTCGACCACACCTACCGCCAGGCGATCACCGCCGCCGGCTCCGGCTGTAAGGCCGCGCTCGACGCCGAGTGGTACCTGCGCGACACGCCGCCGGCGGACGCTGCGGCGCGGCCGGTCTCCGAGGCGATCAAGGCGTAGCAACTCGCGCGGACGCCGGAGCGGGGGCGCGCCACGCGCAGTCTGTCCGCGACCTGACGCCGGAGTTCAGAAACGCGGCGTCCCGGCCGATGAGGTGGGGAATCTGTCCCCGTCCGTCCCCGGAGGCGTCATGTCAACCTCGCTGTATCCGCGGCGCGCCGCGCTGCTCGCCATCGTCCTGACCGTGCTGCTGCCCGCCGTGGCGCGCGCCGCGCCACCGTCGCCGTGGGCGCAGACCGCGCCATTGGCGTTCCCGGTCGCCCCGGCCGCCGCGGCCGGTCTCCCGGACGGCGGCGCGCTGCTCGCGGGCGGCACGACCAGCTTCGGCTTCCCCACGACCGTGACGGCCGCGGCCGAGCGGTTCGACGCGACCACGGGCACGTGGTCGCCCGCGGGAACGATGAGCGCGGCCCGCTCGATCGCCACGGCGGTCGGGCTCGCCGACGGCTCGGTGCTCGTCGTCGGCGGAGAGGACGCGAGCGCGAACGCGCTCGCCGGCGCGGAGCGCTACGACGCCGCCACGAATGCATGGTCGTCCGCCGGGACGATGGCGACCGCGCGCTACGGCGCCACCGCGACGCTGCTGTCCGACGGCTCCGTGCTCGTCGCCGGCGGCGTCACCGGCGTCGCCGGAACGGCGACCGCCAGCGCGGAGCGCTACGACCCCGCCACGAACGCGTGGTCGTCGGCGGGGACGATGACCACGGCGCGCCAGGGAGCCGTCGCGGTGCGGCTCCCGGACGGATCGGTGCTGGTCGCGGGCGGCACCTCGGCCGGCGGAATGAGCGACCCGACGGCGAGCGCCGAACGCTACGACCCGGCGACGAACGGCTGGTCGTCCGTGGCGCCGATGACCACGGAGCGCTCGGGCGCGGCCGCGACGAGGCTCGCCGACGGCTCGGTGCTCGTCGTCGGCGGGCTCGGGGCGTCGCTCGTCCCCAGCATGAGCGCGGAGCGCTATGACGCGGCACGCAACGCCTGGACGCAGACGGGTCCGCTCGCGGCCGCCGCCTACGCCGGAGGTCTCGTCACGCTGCGCGACGGGTCGGTGTTCACGGCCGGTGGCGGTGCCGCCCAGATCTACGATCCCGCGTCGGACGGCTGGTACGAGGTCGACGGTGCGCCGACCGCGTCCGCGCCGATCCTGCTCGGCGACGGGAGCGTGCTGCTGGCCGGCAGCCAGGGCAGCCTGATGCCGCTCAGCAACGCGCTGCGCTTCACGCTCGTGACCGCGGCGGACGTGCCGCCGCTCGACTTCGGCGAGGAGACGGTGGGGCGGGCCGGAGCGGTCGTCGCGCTCCCGATCCAGGACTCCGGCGCGGCGCCGCTGCGACTGAGCGGCGCGCGGATCGCGGGGCCCGCCGCCGGCGACTTCTCGATCGCCTATGACCGCTGCAGCGGCACGATGGTCGGCGTCGGCCGGAGCTGTCTCGTCGGCGTGCGCTTCGCGCCCGCCGCGGCCGGCGCGCGCGCGGCGTCGCTCGTGCTCGACGCGGACGTGCCCGGGGGAACCGTGACGACCTCGCTCTCCGGCACCGGGATCGCGTCGTCGTCGCCGCCGCCCTCCGCGGGGGTCGTGACGAAGGTCGTCACGAAGGTCGAGCGTCCGCGCCTCCCGCGCGCCCGCTGCTCCGCGCGGAGCGGACGGCACGTCACCTGCACGGGGCTTGCCGCGAAGACCAGCCGCGGCGCCGCCGCGGTGCGGCTGACGCGCGGGAGAACGGTGTACGCGACCGGGACGATCCGCGGCGGCCGATTGACGTTGAAGGTCCGCCGCAAGCTGGTCGCGCAGCACTACCTGCTGACGCTCGTGAAGGCGCGACGCCACCTGAAGATCGCGGTCGCCTGAGGCGAGCTAGAGGACGGTGAAGTCGATCTCGATCGAGTCGTCGACCGTGCGCGCCGCGTGCAGGCAGCCGGCGAGCGCGGCGACCAGCAGCTCGCGCTGCTGCACGAGGTCGAGGTCGCGGTGCGCGAGCCAGTCGAGGCTCGCGCCCTCGACGAAGCTGAGCCATCCCTCCAGCGCGGCGCGCAGGGCGGGCGGCGGCGCGTCGCGGTGGGCGACCGCCTCGGTGATCAGCCGCAGGAACTCGCCGCGGTCGTGGTCGCGGATCGCGCGCACCTCGGGGTCGGCGCCGACTCCGCTGATCACGAGGGCGCGGTAGCTGTCCTCCGAGGCGTCGACGTACGCGAGGTAGGCGTCGAGGGTGCGGCGCAGGCGCAGCGCGGGAGGCAGCGTCGGGTCTGCCTCCGCGAGCGCGAGCAGCTCGTTCGCCCATGCCTCGATCGTCGCCAGGTAGAAGCCCCGCTTGCTCTTGAAGTAGTAGTAGATCAGCCCCTTCGCGACCCCGGCGGCGGCGGCCACGTCGTCGATCGAGAGCTCGTCGTAGGTGTGGCGCGCGAACAGCTCCCGGCCGATCCGCAGGAGGTCGTCGCGTCGCGTCGCGGCGACCGTGGGTTGACTCTCGGTCAAGGCGCGGACTACTGTAGCCGGCATGAGCCTGAACGATGTTCAATCGGGCACGACGAGACGGCGCGCCGCCGACCTGATCTCCTACGAGGATCTGTATGCCCGCTGGGAGCAGGGCAACTGGAGCGCCACCGAGCTGGACTTCACG
>JAATFK010000154.1 GCA_015655225.1 Solirubrobacterales bacterium
CTCGCTCGACGGCGATCTCACGATCGACACCGACGCGCTCAACCAGGCGCTGACCGCCAACCCGCAGGGCGTCCGCGACCTGCTGCTCGGCAACGCGACGAGCCCCGGCTGGGGCAGATCGTTCCAGACGCTCGTCGACGGCGCCGCGCAAGCGGGCGGCCTGCTCGACACGAGCATCAGATCCGCGGGCGACACGATCAGCGACATGCAGACGCAGATCAACAACATGAACGACCGCCTCACGACCTACCAGACGTCGCTGCAGGCCGAGTTCACCGCCCTCGAGGTCTCCGTCCAGCAGAGCCAGACGACCGGCGCGTGGCTGACCAGCCAGCTCGCCGGCCTGCAGGCGAACGACGCCTGATCGACGATCCTTACCCCCGATCCCTCGAAAGATCATGAGCCTGAACCTCGCGGCCTCGCCGCAGTCCTATCGCCAGAGCGCGATCCTCACCGCCTCGCCGGAGCGCCTCGTCGTGATGCTCTACGACGGCGCGCGGCGCTTCCTGATGCAGGCCGCGGCAGCGATGCGCGCGGGCGACGTGCCGACCGCCCACGAGCGGCTGCGGCGCGCCGAGTCGATCATCGAGCACCTCTCGTACACGCTCGACATGGAGCAGGGCGAGATCGCCGTGCGGCTGCGCGCGATCTACGACTTCTGCGCCCGCCACCTGGCGGCCGGGCGGATGGAGCGCGACGCTGACAAGCTCGACGAGGTGCACGCGATGCTCGGCGAGCTGCGCGACGCCTGGGAGAGAGCGCTCGAAGCGAACCAGGGCGCCGCCGACCGACCCCTCCCGGCCGCATGAGCACGGATCCCGCCGCCCCCTACGAGACGCTCGCCGACCTCGGCGAGCGTGAGCTGGCGCTCGTCTCCGCGCTCGCGCCCGAGCAGCTCGCCGAGCTCGACCAGATCGGCCGGCAGCGCGAGGCGCTGATCGCCTCGCTGCCGCCGCAGGCGCCGCCGGCTGCCCGTCCGGCGCTCGCCCGCGCCGCCTACCTGCAGGAGCGCACGACCGGCGCCCTGCTGCGTCGCCGCGAGGACGTCCTGCGCGCGATGGGCGACGCCGCGCAGACGCGCCGCGCCGCCCAGGGCTACGGCGCGACGCTGCCGTCGCGACGTCATCGCCTCGATCGCAGCGCCTGACCTCAAGTTCCAGCCACGCCGGCCGATCTTCCCGCTTGTTCCTCATGGAAGGGGTTCACGGTGGTTCCACGGATGGATCGGACGGCGGAAAGGACCCCTGAACGATGAGCTTCTTCGACAGCACGCAGTCCGCGCTGGAGGCCGCGATGCGCGGCTCCTCGGTGCGGCAGACGCTGCTGAGCGACAACCTCGCCAACGTCAATACCCCCGGCTACCAGCGCCAGGACGTCGACTTCCACGCGACGCTCCAGGCGGCCGAGGCCGCCGGGACGCCGCTCGACTCGCTCACCTTCCAGGGGACGACCGACCCGACCCGGACGGTGCGCGCCGACGGCGGCGGCATCGACGCCGACGAGGAGTCCTCCGACCTGGCGCAGAACGGCCTCGAGTACGAGGCGCTCGTGCAGGTCGCGAGCGCTCGCTTCGGGATCTTGAGAAGCGCGATGGGGACGGGCTCGTGAGCTTCTTCGACTCGATGGACATCTCCGCCAGCGGCATGAGCGCCGAGCGGCTGCGGATGGACGTCACCTCCGAGAACCTCGCCAACGCGCAGACGACCGAGACCGCGACCGGCGGCCCCTACAGACGGCAGGAGGTCGTGCTGCAGCAGGCCGGCGGCGGCTTCGGCGCCGCGCTCACGGGCGCGATCGGGGGCGTCACCGCGACGACCGCGGCAACCGCGGCCGACCCGAAGGGCGTGCAGGTCGCCGGCATCGTCGACGACCCGACGCCGTCTCAGATGGTCTACGACCCCGGCCACCCCGACGCGAACGCGCAGGGCTACGTGGCGATGCCGAACGTCAACTCCGTCACCGAGATGGTCGACCTGATCAGCGAGCAACGCTCCTACGAGGCGAACGTGACCGCGATGCAATCTTCCAAGACCCTGTTCTCCAGAACCTTCGACCTCCTCAAGTAGATGCTCCCGATCGATCCCACAGCGGCCATCGGCAGCAGCCCCGAGTTCCAGGTCGGCTCCGTCGGCGGCCTCTCGCCGAGCGACGCGTCGGTCGACCCCGGCGGCGTCGACGGCGCCGCCGCGACCGGCAGCTCCAGCTTCGGCAGCGCGCTCACGAACGCGATCGGGAAGCTCAGCTCGATCCAGGACCAGGCGACGACCGCCTCGCAGGCGCTCGCCGACGGCACCGCGACCGACCCGACCGCCGTCGTCACGTCGGTCGAGCAGGCGCAGCTCGCGATGCAGCTCGCCGACCAGCTGCGCACCAGAGGCGTCGAGGCGCTGACCGACATCTTCCACACGACCGTCTGAGCGGACTGACCGATGCCCGTCCGCGCCATGCTGGCCAACCTGTCGACGAGAGGGCGGATCGCGCTCGGCGCCTCGCTGCTCGCGATCGTCGTCGTCGTCGTCCTGCTGCTGAGACTCGCCTCCGCGCCGAGCTACTCGACCCTCCTGACCGGCGTCGACCCGGCGCAGACCGGGAAGGCGACGGCCGCGCTCGACACGAGAGGGATCAAGTACCAGCTGCAGAACAACGGGACCGCGCTCGCGGTCGAGAGCGACCAGACGGCGCAGGCGCGGATCGCGCTCGCGACCGCCGGCATCACCGGCGGCTCCTCGTCGAACCAGAGAGGCTTCGCGCTGCTCGACAGCCAGGGCCTCGGCACCAGCAACTTCCAGCAGCAGGTGACCTACCAGCGGGCGCTCGAAGGCGAGCTGGCGCAGACGATCGAGCAGGTCCAGGGGATCTCCAGCGCGCAGGTCGAGCTGGTGCTGCCCGACAGAGACGCGCAGCTCTTCTCCGACAACAGCGACCCGGCGACGGCGGCGGTGCTGCTGGGCGGCACCGACTCGCTCGACCCCTCCTCGGTGCGCGGGATCGCGCAGCTGGTCGCCAACAGCGTCGAGGGGCTGAAGACCTCGAACGTGACGATCACCGACGGGACCGGCGCGATGCTGTGGCCGACCTCCGCGAGCGACGGCACCGGCGGCAGCGGCGATGACAGCGCGATGCTCGCGAGACAGGCGGCCGAGGCGCGCTACGACACGGCGACCGCCTCGACGATCAACGCGATGCTCGTGCGGACGCTCGGCCCGAACAAGGCGCAGGTGCAGGTCAACGCGAACCTCGATGCCAACCAGTCGACGCAGGACAGCCTCAGATATGGCAGAAACGTCGTCCCGCTGACGCAGAGAACCGACAACGAGACGCTCAGAGGCACCGCCGCGGCGGCCGGCGGCGCGGCCGGGACGGCGACCAACACGCCCCCGACCTACGCGCAGACCGGCAACGGCAACTCGAACTACAGACACAGAACCGACGACCAGACGAACGGCGTCGACAAGACCGTCACGCACACGACGATCGCGCCCGGCGCGGTCCAGAGCCAGACGATCGGGGTGCTGGTCGACAGATCGGTCCCGAGAGCGGCGATCCCGCAGATCAGAGCGGCGGTCGCGAGCGCGGCCGGGATCAACGTCAGACGTGGCGACAGACTGACGATCGGGCAGATCGCGTTCGCGGCGCTCCCGGCGGTCCCCGCCGCCAGCCCGGTCAAGAGATTCGGCGGCTACCTGAAGTACGCCCTCGCCGGCCTCGCGGCGCTGGTCTTCCTGATCTTCGTCGCCCGCCAGCTGCGCAAGCGCGAGAGCGAGTCGCTCGCCGGCGAGCCGACCTGGCTGCGCGAGATCGAGGCGCCCCGCACGCTCGCCGAGCTGGAGCGCTTCGAGCAGCCGGTGCCGGCGCAGCTGACGCCGCTGCGCTCGCCCGACAACCCCGCGCGCCTGCAGGTCGAGGAGCTGGTCGAGCGCGACCCCGATCGCGTCGCCCAGCAGGTCCGCGCCTGGATGCAGGAGGACTGATCGGCGATGGCGATCCAGCTTCCAGCCGCTGACGAGGGCGGCGCCGCGACGCTCCCGACCGCGCCGCCCGGCCCCGCGCGCCTGCCGCAGCGCACCCCGATCCGCATCAGAGGCCGCAACAAGGCCGCCGTGCTGCTCGTCGCCCTCGGGCCCGAGAAGGCGGCCGCGATCTTCCAGCACCTCCGCGAGGAGGAGATCGAGACGCTCTCGCTGGAGATGGCGAGACTCAACCAGGTCGACCACGAGACGGCCGCGTTCGTCTTCGAGGAGCTGGCCGCGACCGTCCAGGCGTACGACTCGCTCGCCGCCGGCGGCGTCGACTACGCCCGCGACGTGCTCGAGCGGGCGCTCGGCGAGGAGCGCGCGGCCGAGATCATCGGCCGCCTCGGCGCCGTGATCGAGATGCGGCCGTTCGAGTTCCTGCGCCGCACCCCGCCGGACCACATCGTCACGTTCCTGCGCTCCGAGGCGCCGCAGACGATCGCGCTCGTGATCGCCAACCTCCACACGACGCTCGCCGCCCAGGTGCTCTCGCACCTGCCGGAGGAGGAGCAGGCCGAGATCGCCCTGCGGATCGCCCGCATGAGCGAGACGCCGCCGGACGTCGTGAAGGAGATCGAGGCGGTCATGCGGCAGAAGCTCGCGAGCGTCGTCCAGCAGGACTACCAGGCCGCCGGCGGCGTCAAGTCGCTCGCCGAGATCCTCAACTTCACCGACCGGCCGACCGAGCGCAACGTGCTCGACACGCTCAGCGAGCAGGACGCCGAGCTGGGCGAGGAGGTCCGCCGCCTGCTTTTCGTCTTCGAGGACATCGCGAAGCTCGACGACCGCTCGATCCAGCTGATCCTGCGCGAGGCCGACCAAAGAGATCTGGCGCTGGCGCTGCGCGGCGTGGACGACGACGTCAAGGACAGCATCCTCGGCAACATGTCCGAGCGCGGCGCGACGTTGCTGCGCGAGGAGATGGACTACCAGCCGCCGCAGAAGAGACGCGTCGTGGAGGAGGCCCAGGGCCGCATCGTCGCGATCGTGCGCCGGCTGGAGGACGCCGGAGCGCTCGTCATCGGCCGAGGCGGGTCCGACGTTGTCGTCTGAGGACGTCGCCCTCTACGCCTTCGAGCAGCTGGAGGCGCCGCCGCTCGCGCTGCACGAGCGCGAGGACCCGCTCGCGGCCGCGCGCGCCGCCGCCGACGAGATCCGCGAGGAGGCCCGCGCGGCCGGCCACGCGGAGGGCATGATGGCGGCCCAGGCGGAGGCCGAGTCGCGGCTGCGACCGGCGCTGCAGGCGCTCTCGGAGGCGGTCGCCGAGGTCGAGCGCGTGCGCGACGAGGCCGCCGCGGCCGTCGAGCGCGACGCGATCGAGCTGGCGGTCGAGCTGGCCGAGAAGATCGTCGCCGGCGCGATCGAGGTCGAGCCCGAGCGGATCGTCGCGGTCGTGCGCGGGGCGCTGCGCCGGCTGGTCGAGCGCCGCCGCGTGACGATCCTCGTCAACCCCGACGACCTCGACCTCGTGCGCGAGGCGACCGACGGCTTCCTCACCGGCCTCGGCGGGATCGAGCACTGCGAGGTGCAGTCCGAGCGCCGCGTCCTGCGCGGCGGCGCGATCGTCCGCACCGAGGAGGGTCAGATCGATGCGACCGTCGAGACGCAGCTGGAGCGCGCGCGCGAGCTGATCGCATTGGAGCTGGGGGAGTAGTGACCAGCGACGAGCTGCACGACGCCGTCGTCGACCCCGACGGCACCACCGGCGTCCGGCTGGAGCAGATCGGCCGCGTCCTGCGCGGCAGCGACCTGGCGCGCCGTCACGGTCGCGTCAGCGACCTGATCGGGCTCGTGGTCGAGGCGACCGGGCTGCAGGCCGAGGTCGGCGAGGTCTGCATGGTCAACGGCGACCGCGGCCATCCGCCGGTACCCGCCGAGGTGGTCGGCTTCCGCGGTCAGCGGACGCTGCTGATGCCGCTCGGCGAGATGTACGGGATCGGTCCGCAGACGACCGCCCGCGCGACCGGGGCGCCCTTCCGCATCAACGTCGGCGACGACCTGCTCGGCCGCGTGATCGACGGCCTCGGCCGCCCGATGGACCACCTCCCGCGCGCGACCGACGGGCGGCCCCGCTCGACGCTCGCGGCGCCCCCCGACCCGCTCGACCGGCCGCGCATCGACACGCGCGTCGACCTCGGCGTGCGCGCGCTCGACGCGCTCGTGCCGTGCGGCCGTGGCCAGCGGCTCGGCATCTTCGCCGGCTCCGGCGTCGGCAAGTCCTCGCTGCTGGGGATGATCGCCCGCTCGACGACCGCCGACGTGAACGTGATCGCCCTCGTCGGCGAGCGCGGTCGCGAGGTGAAGGAGTTCATCGAGCGCGACCTCGGCGACGCGCTCTCGCACTCGGTCGTGATCGTCGCGACCTCCGACCAGCCGGCCCTCGTCCGCATCAAGGCGGCCTTCACCGCGACCGCGATCGCCGAGCACTTCCGCGACCAGGGCAGAGACGTGATGCTGATGATGGACTCGGTCACGCGCTTCGCGATGGCCCAGCGCGAGGTCGGCCTCGCGATCGGCGAGCCACCCGCCACGCGCGGCTACACGCCCAGCGTCTTCGCCCTCCTGCCCAAGCTGCTCGAGCGCTCCGGCACGTCGCCCGAGGGCTCGATAACAAGCTTCTACACGGGCATAGTCGACGGCGAAGACCTGA
>JAATFK010000145.1 GCA_015655225.1 Solirubrobacterales bacterium
ACCACACCTCGACGCTGCGCCTGCTGGAGACGCGCTTCGGCGCCGAGGTGCCGAACCTGAGCCGCTGGCGCCGCGGGGCGACCGGCGACCTCACGAGCGCGTTCAGCTTCGGCCGGCCGCCGGTCCGCTCGGCGCCGAAGCTGCCGGCGGTGACGCTCAGCCCCGAGGAGGTCGCCTCCGGCGGCTGCGGGATGGCGACCGCGGCCGTGACGGTGCCGCCGAACCGGATGCCGAAGCAGGAGCGCGGCAAGGCCCGCCTGCCGGTGCGCTGAGCGCGAGGGACGCGGTGGCCGCGTCCCTGGTGGCATCAGGACGAGGACAATGGGTGCCCCGGCAGAACCGGAACGTCGGATGCGCGCGCCCGCGCCATGTTCGATGACAGGCATTCGCTCCTCGCAACTTGCGTTGGAACAAGCGTGTTTGCGATTGTGTGCGATGCGGGATCTGTACCCGCAGCATGCACTGTCTCTAGGAGGAGATTGCAGATGAAGGTCGCCCCCGGGCGAGCGCTCGCCGCGCTTGCCGCCATATTGCTCATCCTCGCCGTGTCGGCGGCGAGCGCGAGCGCGTTCTCGATCACGAGCGTCACGAGCGCACCCGACGGCTCCAACGGAACGCTTCCCGCGTCGGGTGCGACCGCCGCCGGTGCGCACCCGAACCTTGTCACGACGATCAACTTCAACTCCGACTCGCCTGGGACGGACAGCGTCAGAAGCGTGCAGATCCACCTCGCCCCGGGGATGGTCGCGTACGTCAACCACATCCCGTCGTGCGCCAGCTTCGACACCACCACCACCACGGCGACCACCGGCTGCGACGCCTCCGTCGTCGGATCCACGTCGACGACGGCCGCGACGGCGATCGGCAACATCTCTCTCCCGGGCACGATCTACAGAATCGATCCGCCGGCCGGCTCCGCCGCCGCGTTCGGCCTCGACATCACCGGGGTCGGCGCCGACGTCAAGCTGATCGCAACCATCTCCGTCGACCCCTCCGACCTCGGTCTCGTCGCCACGCTCGACGGGCTCCCGAACACGGCGACCGTCCCGCTTCTCGGTTCGATCCCGATCCACATCAACTCGATCACGCAGACGCTCAACGGCTATGACCCCGCCGGCGACGCCTCCTTCTTCACCAACCCGACCTCCTGCGTCGCCGCCACCACCGGCATCTCGGCGACGTCCTACGCCGGCGTGACGACGAGCGGCAGCGACTCCTACACGCCGACCGACTGCCAGAACGAGCCGTTCTCCTCGCAGCTCGCGATCTCCGCCGATCCCTCGACGTTCGACTCGACCTCGGCCGTCTCGGTCGACGTCAGACCGGACACGACGACCGACGTCCCTCGCGTCAGCTCTCAGGTCAAGAACACGACCGTCGTCCTGCCGCCGGGCGTCCTCATCAACTCGGCGCTGGCCGCGCGGCTCGACGCCTGCACGGACGCCGGCTTCAACCAGGCCGACACGTCAGTCGCGGCGAACTGCCCGCCCTCCTCGTCGGTCGGGACGATCAACTTCGTCTCGCCGATCCTCGGCTCGTTCCCCGGTACCGCCTACTTCGGCACCAGCACGCCGACTGACCTGCTGCGCCTCTTCCTCGACGTCCCGCTGTTCGGCGCTCACATCAAGATCTCGGCGCACATCCGTCCCGATCCCGTCACCGGTCAGGTCACGACGATCTTCGACTCGCTGCCGCAGATCGCGTTCAGCGACTTCCAGCTGACCTTCAGAGGCGGGCCCCAGTCGGCGCTCGTCACCCCCACGACGTGCGGTGTCAACACCGCCAGCGCGATCCTCGGCCCGTACTCGGGCGGCGCCGACAGCACCCCGTCGGGGTCGTTCACGACGACCGGCGACAACGGCGCGCCCTGCGCCCGCACCTTCTCGCCGTCGGTCGCGGCGGCCGTCTCGACCACCAGATCGGGCGCGTCGCCGACCTTCACGCTGACCGCCAACCGGCCCGACCGGACGGTCCCGTTCAAGGACCTGAAGGTCTCGCTGCCGCCCGGCCTGATCGGCCGCATCGCGCTGCCGGGGCTGACGCAGTGCTCGCTCGCGCAGGCGGCGGCCGCGACCTGCCCGGCCTCGAGCGAGGTCGGCACCGTCGCCTCGGTCGTCGGCTCCGGCTCGCAGCCGCCGACGCTGCCGGGGACCGTCTACCTGGCCGCGCCGAAGGTCGCCGGTGACCCCGCCTCCCTCGCGATCGTGGTGCCGGCGAAGCTCGGGCCGGTCGACGCCGGGACGATCGTCGTCGGCGCCCGCCTCACGCTCCGCTCCGACGGCGGCCTCGACGTCACGAGCGACCCGATCCCGGCGCTCCAGAGAGGGATCCCGCTGGCGATCCAGCAGCTCGCGATCACGCTCGACAAGCCGGGCTTCATGCAGAACCCGTCGAGCTGCGGACCGCAGACGATCAGCAGCGTCTTCGATCCGCTCGACGGCGGCCCGGCGGCCGCCGCGAGCACGTCGCTCTCGTTCACGGACTGCGGCTCGCTCGCGTTCGCGCCGCAGATCAGCGCCTCGATCAAGGGCACCGGGCTGACGAAGGCCGGCACGCACCCGGCGCTCACGACCGTGATCTCGCAGAAGGTCGGCGAGGGCACGATCAAGACCGCGAGAGTGACCCTGCCGTCGTCGCTCTCGACCAACACGGCCGCCGTGCTGGCCGGCTGCTCGACGACCGACTACGCCGCGAACAGATGCCCGAAGACGTCGATCGTGGCGACCGCCTCGGCCAACAGCCCGCTCGTCTCACAGCCGCTCGCGGGCCCGGTCTACATCGTCACGTCGCCCGGCAGACTGCCGACGCTGAAGGTGCAGCTGCGCGGCCCGGTCGCGGTCGACCTGACCGGCTCGATCTCGTTCGCGAAGGGCGCCGGCGGCCTGATCACGACGTTCAACGACATCCCCGACCTCGCGCTGACGCGCTTCCAGCTCGCCTTCCACAACGGCAAGCTCGGCGTGATCGCGGTCGTCAACAGCGTCTGCTCGCCGACGCCGAAGATCGCCGCGACGTTCACCGGCCACAACGGCAGAGTCACGAGCCAGAGCCACACGATCGCGGTCACCGGCTGCCCGCCGGTGCCGAAGCGCACCGCTTCGCTGCGGTTCCGCGCCAGCAGCGGCACGCTCACGGTCAAGGTGACGAGAGCCAAGAAGGAGAAGGCGCTCGCCGCCGTCAGCGTCGCGCTGCCGAAGACGCTGAAGCTGACGAAGGGCGCGATCGCCGTGAAGGCGAACGGCAAGCGCCTGAAGGCGAAGGCGATCAAGGTCAAGGGCGCGACCGTGACGGTGAGCCTCGGCGCCAAGGGCGTC
>JAATFK010000713.1 GCA_015655225.1 Solirubrobacterales bacterium
CATCACGTCGTCGTAGCCGACGCTGATGCCGTAGCGGTTGTTCTCGATCACGACGACGAGCGGGAGGTCCCACGCGGCCGCGATGTTGAGGCACTCGTGGAACGTTCCGTGATTGCTCGAGGCGTCGCCGATCACGGCGACGGCGACGTCGTCGCGACGTTCGAGCATCATCGCGTAGGCGTACCCGAGCGCGACGGGCAGGCCGGCGCCGACGATCCCCGTGGCGGAGAAGTTGTGCTCCGGGTCGAACGGGTGCATGTGGCCGCCGAAGCCGCCGCAGAGGCCGGTCGCGCGCTCGAAGATCTCGGCCAGCAGCACGCGCGGCGGGGTGCCCTTCACGAGCGCATGGAAGTGGTTGCGATGCGTGCTCGCGAGCGCGTCGCTGTCGCGCAGCCAGCCCGCCATCCCGGCGGCGATCGCCTCCTGCCCGATTCCAGCATGCAGCTCGCCGTGGATCTCGCCGCTCGCGACGCCCTCCAGGCAGGCGAGATCGAACGCGCGCATGCGCGCCATCCAGCGAAAGCGCTCCAGCGGGCTGCAGGGATCGACCGTCATGCGAGCACCCGCTCCTCGAGCTCGAAGACGCTGCCGCCCGGCTCGCGAAGGTAGATCGCGCGACCGTCCGGGTAGGCGACGACCTCGCCGATCCGCTGCGCGCCGAGCCCCTCGACATGGGTGAGCGCGAGTTCGAGGTCCTCGACCGCGAAGCAGACGTGGCCGTGGCCGACCCGCACCGGGACGCGATCCTCGCCGCCCGACGGAACGTCGCGGAAGGCGATCAGCTCGACCAGCTGCGGCGTGCCGGGCAGGCGCAGCTGGGCGAGGTCGCAGCGCACCTCGGAGAGGCCGAGCGTCCGCTGGATCAGGTCGCCGATCTCGCGCTCCTCGAAGACCTCCTCGGCCGCGAACGCGTCGCGGTAGAAGCCGACCGCGACGTCGAGGTCGCGCACGGCGAGCGAGCTGTGCAGGAGCCTGAAGCGGGGCGCGCTCATCGGCCGCTCTCCCGGTCCCCCGCGACGTGCGCGCGCCAGCCGCCGCTGGCGGTGATGTCCGCCGCGCCGCCCGCGGCGCCGGCTTGGCAGAGGAACCCCGTCACGATCCGGTCGTCCTCGAGCCGCACGGGGCCGAGGCCCAGAGGCGGTGCGAGCGATCGCAGCAGCTCCGCGAGCCCGTTCGGGGAGACGCTCCACAGCTCGCCCTCGACGAGGCCATCGCCCGCGGGATCGGCCACCAGTCCCGGTCGCGGCGGGTCGAGCTGATCGAGCGCGAGCAGGCGGTAGCCGGCGGCCGTGCGGACCGCCTCGCTCGGCTTCGCGCCCAGCTGCCGGAGCTGGGGCTCGAGCGGCATGCCGGTCATGTGGGCGCCGAGCACGAGTAGGTCGCTGACCGCCGCCGGCGGCGCCTCCAGCGCCAGCTCCATCAGCCAGCGACCGGCGACCGACAGCGACTCGTCGCTGAAGGCGGGCCCGACGAGCGTGACGCCGTTGGGACGCCCGTCCGCGCGCGTGCCCATCGGCACCGCGATCGCAGCCAGGTCGAGGAGGTTGACGAACGTCGTGAAGCGTCCGAGGAGTGCATTGGGACCGACCGGATCGGACGCCAGGTCGGCCAGCGTCGGGAGCGTCGGGACGGTCGGGAGCAGCAGCGCGTCGACCTGCGCCCAGGTCGTCCGCGTCTCGACCTCGAGGCGCTGCAGCTCGTAGCCGGCGCGGAAGGCGTCGACCGCGCTCCACGAGGCGCCCCCGAGGATGATCTCGCGCGTCACCGGGAGCACCGCGTCGGGCTGCTCGCGGACGAACGCGCCGACGGCCGCGTCGCGCTCCGCCACCCAGGGACCGTCGTAGAGCAGCTCGCCCGCGGACAGGAACGGCGCCAGATCGACCTCCACGAGCTCCGCGCCTCCTCGCTGGACGAGCTCGACGCTGCGGTTCCACGCGTCGCGCATCTGCTCGTCGCCGGCGAAGTCCGGGAGGCCGAGCCGCGGCACGCCGAGGCGGGGCCGGCCGGAGGACCATGCGCCAGCCGTCTCGCGGCGGCGCATGCTGAGCGGGTCGCGGCGGTCGGGCCCGTCGAGGACGCGCAGGACGCGGTCGGCGAGCAGCGGATCGCGTGCGAAGATCGAGACGCAGTCGAGGCTGCGACATGCCGGCACGACTCCGTGCGTCGGAATCCGGCCGCGCGTCGGCTTGAGCCCGACGATCCCGTTCAGGGCAGCCGGGACCCGGCCCGAGCCGGCCGTGTCGGTGCCGAGCGCGAAGGCGACCGCGCCGGTCGCGACGGCGACGGCCGAGCCGGAGCTGGAGCCGCCTGGCACGAGCGCAGGATCAAGCGCGTTGCGAGGAACGCCGAACGGCGAGCGCACGCCCACGAGACCGGTCGCGAACTGATCGAGATTCGTCTTTCCGATCACGACCGCACCGGCCGCCAACAGCCGCTCGACCGCGACCGCATCGTCGTCCGGACGCGTCGCCCAGGCCGGACAGCCCGCGGTCGTCGTCAGTCCCGCGACGTCGATGTTGTCCTTCACCGCAAACGGGACGCCATACAGTGGTAGGGCGCTCGGGTCCTGTCCGGCGAGCTCATGCGCCCGCAGCGCCAGCGCCCTTTCAGACACAAGCTGGATCCAAACGGCCGCCTGATCCGCATCGAGCGCCCGGGCTCGCAGCGCGAGCAAATCGTCTTCTAGCCCGTTCTTTGCTCGGTTGAGGAGGGGTGCCATGGCGAGGCAGCATACAGACGCATTCGCAGGATTTGGATCCAAGAGTACGATTTTTCGCGATGGCAACACAGCCCGCGGCCTGCGACCTCATGCACTGCCTCGTGCTGGGCTGGGAGCGATCGCCAGAGTGGATGTCGATCGAGGGCGGGACGGACATCGTCCTGCGACTGCCGATCACCGCCGTGCTCGTCCGCTCCCCCAGCGGCTGGGTGCTGCTCGAGACCGGCCTCGACCCCCGCCCGTATCGCGGCGTCCGGGGACACGACATCTATCCCTACGGCCTGCCCG
>JAATFK010000400.1 GCA_015655225.1 Solirubrobacterales bacterium
CGCTCTCCCGCCCCGGGATGCGACGGCCGGCGCGGTCGCCGAGCGCGCCCCTCGTGCGAACGCGAACGCCCCCGCGCCTCGTGAGGGGGCGAGCTCGCGGTGTCAGAAGGGAGCTGAGCTCGATGCGTCCCTCTCCAATCTCGACGCTCCGGGGAGATGCGACGAGATCGCACGCCTGCGTGAAGCGCAGCCGAGCCAGCCAGTCGCGGGCCGCGGTCGATGCCGAGCGTCCGAATGCGTTCGTCTGCTGGACGAGTACAATATCACGTTGTACATGACTCATTTACGCGGTCTCTTCCTTCCTCCCTTCGACGAACTTGCCGACGCCCGCGTGCTGGCGGGGCTGGCCCGCGATGCCGAGCGTGCCGGCTGGAATGGGATCTTTCTCTGGGATCATGTGCAGTACGCCGAGCCTGTCGGACCGATCGCCGACCCCTGGACGTGCCTCGCGGCGATCGCGCTGGCGACGTCGACGATCCGCCTCGGCGCGCTCGTCACCCCGCTACCTCGCCGGCGACCGTGGGTCCTTGCGCGTCAGGCCGTGACGCTCGACCACCTCTCGGGCGGGCGCCTCGTGCTCGGGCTCGGCGTCGGCGGCGGCAGCCTCGGCGAGTGGGCCGAGTTCGGCGAGGAGATCGAGCTGCGCGCTCGCGCGGAGCTGCTCGACGAGGGCCTCGACCTGCTGGGGGAGCTGGGGTCGGGACAGCCGATCGCGCACGCGGGACGCCACTTCGACGTTCGCAGCCGCCCCTTCCTCCCGGTGCCGGTGCAGCGCCCGCGGATCCCGGTCTGGATCGGCGGCCGCTGGCCGGCCGCCGGTCCGCTCCGGCGCGCCGCTCGCTGGGACGGGGCCTTCCCGATCGGGCTCGAGCCCGAGGACGTCCCCGAGCTGCGCCGGCACATCGACGAGGCGCGGGGAGACCGCGACGAGTCCTTCGACGTCGTCGCGCGCGCCACGGCCGGCAGCGACCTGGCGCCGTGGCTGGAGGCGGACCTGACCTGGCTGCTCACCGACCTCGGGCCGAGGCCACTGCCGGGCGGCGGCTACGTCCCCACCATCGGGCTCGCCGAGGCCCGCGCGATCGTCGCGGCGGGCCCGTAGCGCTCCCGCGCCACCATGGTCAATGGTACGTTCCGAGCGTGTCAGCCAGATCTCCCATGTCCGTCGACCGCCTCGGCGACGTCCCGAGCCGACGGAGCCAGGTGACCGAGACGCTGCGGGCCGCGATCATCTCGGGGCAGCTCGAACCGGGCACGCTCTATTCGGCGCCGGAGCTCGCGAGCCAGCTGGGCGTCTCGCCGACCCCCGTCCGCGAGGCGATGATGCATCTCGCCAACGAGGGCCTGATCGAGGTTGCGCGCCACAAGGGCTTCCGCGTCACCGAGCCGAGCGAACGGGACCTCGACGAGCAGCTCGAGCTGCGGCTGCTGATCGAGGTGCCGACCGTCGTGGCAGTCGCGCGCAAGGGCATCACGCCGGCGCAGGCCGCGACGTTGCGCACGCTCGCGAGCGCAACGCTGACGACCGTCGAGGCGGGCGACTTCACCCGTCACGTCGGCGCCGACATCGAGTTCCACCTCACGCTGCTGGAGCTGCACGGCAACCAGCAGCTCGTCGACATGATGCGCGTCCTGCGCTACCGCTCGCGACTCTACGGCCTCGATGCTCCCGAGAAGGCCGACTACCTGCTCCAGGCCGCGCACGAGCACGAGGAGCTCGTCGCACTGCTCGAAGGCCGCGACACCGCGAGCGTCAAGCGCCTGCTGAGAGCCCACATCGCCCAGGTGCGCGGCGAGTGGAAGCGCGCGTAGTCAGCGCAGCTGGTTGAAGAACTCGGCGAGGTCGGCGGCGAGCAGCGCGGGCTCCTCGTAGGCGGCGAAGTGGCCGCCGCGCGGGAAGCGGTTGTAGCGCACCACGTCGTGGATCCGCTCGGCCCATGCCCGCGGCGGCAGGACGAGATCGTGCGGGAACACCGCCACAGCCGTCGGCACGTCGCCGGTCGTGCCCGGCGCGGCGGGACGGACAAAGTGGTCGTGGTAGGGACGAAACGACGACGCGATCGTGTTCGTCAGCCAGTACAGCGACGCCCAGGTCAGGATCTCGTCCTCGTCGAAGCGCGTGAAGACGTCCCCGCCGCAGTCGCTCCAGCCGCGCAGCTTCTCGACCACCCAGGCGAGCCAGCCGACCGGCGAGTCGGCCAGCGCATAGGCCAGCGTGAGCGGCTTGGTCTGCTGCTCGTGCATGTAGCCGCCCTCGCTCCGCGTCCAGCTGGCGCGCTGCTGGACGAACGCGACCTCCTCCTCGCTGAGGGGCGGGTTCGTCATGTCGGGGGGCTCGCCGACCGCGAGCAGGTGGATCCCGATCAGCGCGTCGCCGTGGCGACGCGCGAGGCGAGCCGTGATCCCCGCCCCGAGGTCCCCGCCATGCGCCCCGTAGCGGGCGTAGCCGAGCACGTCGGTCATCAGCCGGTGCCACAGCTCAGGCGTCGACCAGTCGTCCGTCAGCTCGGACCGCTGCGCCGAGAAGCCGAAGCCCGGCAACGAGGGAACGACCACGTCGAACGACGCCCGGCCCGCCTCGCCGTGAAGCGACGGCTGCGCCAGCCGCTGCGCGAGCGCGGTCAGCTCCAGGAACGAGCCCGGCCAGCCGTGACTCAGCAGCAGCGGCGCCGCAGGGTCGCCCTCGCCGCGGAAGTGGAGGAAGTGCACCGGCGCGCCGTCGAGGTCGACGAGGAAGTGCGGCAGCTCGTTGATCGCCGCCTCCCGCGCCCGCCAGTCGTAGCCGCCGCTCCAGCGCTCGGCGAGGCGCCGCAGCACCGCCGTGTCGGTGCCGTTCGCCCAGCCGCCGTCGTCCGGTGTCGGCTCGGGCCAGCGGGTCGCGGCGACGCGCGCGCGCAGGTCGGCGAGCGCCGCGTCGGGGATCGCGGCGGTGAACGGCTGGGGCGTCGGGATGCTCATCGGACCTCTCTCTCGCTGGTGTCTCGCAGCGAAAGCAGCCGGTCGAGGACCAGCCCCTTGCGCAGCGCGTCATGCTCGAGCTCGTCGCTGACCCAGGTTGCAGCACCGAGCGACTCGGCGGTCGCGAGCGACATCTCGGCGTCGACGAACAGATCGTGCCGATAGACGACCGCGCTCACGGGCACATCGTTGCGGCGCAGCACGTTGAGGTCGAACAGGCTCGGCCACTCCCTCCAGGCGGCCAGCTCGTGCGCGACCGCCGCGAACGGCACGAGCGTCGGGTCCTCCTCGAACATCCACGGGTAGATCATCTCGCCCGTGAAGAACGGCGGCCCCGTTACTCCCTCGGCCAGCGCGGGGAACTCGCCGCGAATGCGATGTGCCGACCAGGCCGTCGCCGCGTGGTCGGCGTACAGCGGCTCGTGCAGCAGCGCGAACAGCGGGCGGCCGGCGAGCGTGACGATCTGGTCCAGCCGCGTGGTGAACGCGTCGCCGGGATCCGGGTCCCGCGCGCCGGCCGGGAAGGCGAGCTCCAGCAGGAAGTGGAGGTCCTCCATGCCGGTCGTCAGCCCGAGCGCGATCCCGGCCGACTGCAGCCGGCGGACCGTGAGCCGCTCGCCGCGCGCCATCCTGACGTCGTGCGCTTCGAGGTGGGAAGCCAGCCGCCCGACGCGCTCGGCGTCCTGCGGGAAGGCGTCGAAGTACGCCTGTCCGCGGCGGGCCACCCGCGGGTAGGCGGCGCGGTAGACGGCGTCGGCGTCGGCGGTGAGCGACGGCAGCCCGCCGCTGATCAGCACCTCGCGCAGCCCGTGCGGAGCCAGCGACAGGTACGTCACGGCACACCAGCCGCCGAAGCTCTGCCCGAGCACCGTCCACGGGACGTCGTCCTGGAGGGCCCGCCGCAGCAGCTCGGCGTCACGCACGATCGCGTCCGCACGGAAGCTCGTGAGGTACGCGGCCTGGTCGCGCGGCGTTCCCATCCCTGCGAGCGCGGCCGCCGTCACAGGTGAGCTGCGCCCGGTGCCGCGCGCGTCGAGGAGAACGACCCGGAACTCCTCCAGTGCGCGCGGCAGCCAGCCGTGCCCGGCCGTCGGGCGGTCGGAGGGAAGGCCGGGGCCGCCCTGCAGGAACAGCAGGCGCGGGAGCTTCCGGTCGACGAGATCCGCGCGCACGACCTCGCGCGCGAACAGCTGCAACTGATCCCCGGCGGGCCGGTCGTAGCGCAGCGGGACCGTCAGCTCGTGGTCGGCCCAGGACAGCCCCGCGAGCGTCGTCACCTCTCTACCTCGCGCAGCGCCCGCCGTGCCCGCGTCGCGTCGGCGTCCGCCGCGAGCGATCGCGGATCGACGACGACCCCGTAGCGCGCCGCCGCCGCCGGGACGGTGACGAACCCGAGGCGGACGTCGTTGGCGACCTCTGCCTCAGGCCGCTCGAGCGGGTCGCCGAAGCCCCCGCCGCCACCGGTGCGCACCGTCACGAGCGTCTCGGCCGGGAGCGGCAGCTGGTTGACCTTGAGCCCGCGCCACTCGCCGTCGGGACCGACGGCCTCGCACGCCGGGCCGTCTCCGGACTCGCCTCCGAGCAGCCCCCACGCCGGCGTGTGCGAGCGCTCGAACCAGAGCGAGACCTTCATGTCCTCGCGCAGCCGGTAGCCGCGGACGACGCCGCAGCCCCCGCGGTGGCGACCGGGCCCGCCGCTGTCGGGCCGCAGCGCGAACCGCTCGATGCGAACGGGGAACTTGGTCTCGAACACCTCGACGGGCACGTTCTTGAAGGATCCGTTGTTGATGCTGATGAGCGCGCTCTCGCCGTCGCCGTGCGGGTGGCCGCCCCAGCCGCCGGCCGTCGGCTCCGAGGAGACCCACACCTGCCCGTGGTCGCGCTCGCCCGTCAGCGCGATCACCATCGAGTCGCCGAAGTCCGGGGCGACGGCCGCGTCGCCGAGCGCCGGCGCGAGCGCCGAGATCATCAGCGTCGCGACCAACCCGAGCGAGGTGAAGTACCACTCGCACGGGCTCGGCTCGCGCGCGTTGAGGAAGCACTCGTCGGGGACGACCACCTCCAGCGGAGCGAACGCCCCGCCAGTGATCGACAGGTTCGGCTTGATCAGCGACTTGTAGGCGAGCTGGATCGCCGAGACCGTCTGCGCATAGCCGCAGTTGACGGGGCCGCGCTGCGGGCCGGCGGTCCCGGTGAGGTCGACCGTCATGGTGTCGCCCGCGATCGTGACGGCGACCTCGACGGGGATCGGCTGGTCACCGACGCCGTCGTCGTCGAGCGCGCCGCTCGCCGTGTAGCGGCCGTCCGGAAGGTCCGTCACCGCTTGTCGGTGGATCTCCTCCGCCTGGGCGAAGATGTTGGCCACCGCCGCGTCGAAGACATCCGTCCCGACGCGCGCGAGCAGCGACTGCATCCGCTTCTCGCCAGTCCGGCAGGCCGCGACCTGGGCGTAGAAGTCGCCGATCAGCTCGTAGCCGAGCCGGCTGTTGCGGCGCAGGAAGTCGATCCACTCCTCGACCGGCTCGTAGTTGCGGATCACGCGCGTCGGCGCCAGGCGAAAGCCCTCCTGGTAGACGTCGAAGGAGAGCATGGTCGTGCCCGGGTCCTTGCCGCCGACGTCCTGCCAGTGGGCGCGCGTCGCCGCGAAGCCGATCAGCTCGCCCTCGTGGAAGATCGGACCGAAGACCGTCACGTCGTGCTAGTGGCTGCCCTGCACGTAGGAGTCGTTCATGATCACGATGTCCCCGGGCTCGAACCACTCCGGTCCGTGGAGGTCGAGCGTGTGCTGGACGCAGACCTCGAGGTTGCAGAGGAACAGCGGCACGCCGGTCGACTGACCCAGCGGACGGGCGTGGCGGTCCATCAGCGCGACCGCACAGTCGCGCCCCTCGTAGATGATCGGCGTGTAGGCGGAGCGGAAGAGGGTCGCGTTCATGTCCTCGGCGCACGCCGACATGAAGTTCCGGATGACCTCGGTCGTAACGGGGTCAGCGAGCGATTGCATGGTCATGGTCAGTCTCCGTTGCGGGTGAGCAGCAGGTGGCCGTCTTCGACGCGGCGGCCCGACCAGCCGGGCGGCAGCACCGTCGTCGCGGTCGTCTCCTCCACGATCGCGGGGCCGCGGACCTCGTCGTCGGGCCCGAGCGCGGTGCGCGAGACGATCGTGCTGTCGAGCCACTCGTCGCCGAAGCGGACGCGGCGCGTCGACCACGGCGTCGGCGCGGCGATCGGCGGCGCGGCCTCGCGCGGCCGGTCGAGGTCGCCGTGCAGCGTCACCTGCAGCCGCACGATCTCGATCGGCGCGCCCGGGTTCGAGTGGCCATAGCGCGCCTGGTAGGCCGCGTTGAACGCCTCCGTAACAGACGCCGCATGGAGCGTCCCGGCGGACAGCGGGACCGAGAGCGTGTACTCCTGGCCGGCGTAGCGCAGGTCGACCGAGCGCGAGCTGCGCCGCGCCTGCGGCGCGACGCCCTCGCGGTCGAGGAGGTCCATGCCCGTCGCCGTGAGCCGGGTATAGATCTCCTCGATCTGCGTCAGGTCGACCTCGTCGAGGGGGACGAAGTGCGTCTCGACGAAGTCGTGGCGCACGTCGGTCTGAAGCATCCCCCACGCCGAGAACGTGCCGGGATGGGCCGGCACGACGACCTCGTCGATCTCCAGCTCCTGGGCCAGCGCGGCGGCGTGCATCGGTCCCGCGCCGCCGTAGGCCACGAGGATGAAGTCGCGCGGATCGATCCCCCGCCGGACGGTCTGCGTGCGGATCGCGTCGGCCATCGCCGCGTTGATGATGTCGAGGATTCCCTGGGCCGTCTGGTCGGCCGACAGGCCGATCTCGGCGCCGACCGCGGCGATCGCCGCGCGAGCCCCGTCGAGATCGAGGTCCATCCCACCTCCGGCGAACTGCCGCGAGTCGACGCGACCGAGCGCGAGGTTCGCGTCGGTCACCGTCGGCCGCGTGCCGCCCCGCCGGTAGCAGACCGGCCCCGGCGTCGAACCCGCGCTCTCGGGCCCGACCCGCAGCGCCGGCCCCTCCAGCCACGCGATCGAGCCGCCGCCGGCGCCGATCCCCGTGATGTCGACGGCCGCCATCTGGATCGGCAAGCCGTCGAGCTCGGTCTCGCTGGAGACCGACGCCTCGCCGTCGACGATCAGGCTGACGTCGAACGACGTCCCACCCATGTCGACGCAGACGACGTTGTGGCGGCCGAGCCGCCGGCTGATCTCGCGGGCGCCGATCGCTCCCCCGACGGGGCCGGACAGGAGCGTCTGGATCGGCGCCGTTCGGGCGGTCGCGCCGGTCGTGACGCCGCCGTTGGACTGCATCACGTGCAACGGCGCGTCGTCACGCTCGAGCGCATTCATCAGCGTCGTCAGATAGCGCTCGACGACCGGCGCGATGTAGGCCGTCATCACGGTCGTCGACGCACGCGCGTACTCACGCCACTCGGGCGAGATCCGGTGCGAGAGGACGACCGGGATCGCCAGCTGCTCACGTAGGATCGCCTCGACGGCGAGCTCGTGCTCCGGGCGCATGAAGCTGTACAGCAGGCAGACGGCGACGGACTCGAGGCCGAGCCTACGGATCTGCTCGGCGATCGCCCGGACGCCGGCGACATCCAGCTCGCGATGGACGCTGCCGTCGGCGTCCATCCGCTCGGGGACGCCGAAGAGCCGGTCGGCCTCGATCAGGGGCGCGGCCTTGCGGTAGCGCAGGTCGAAGATGTCCTGCCGGTCGTTGCCGCCGATCAGGTAGGCCTGCTCGATCCCGTCGGTCATCAGCAGCGCGGTCTGTGCGCCGCGCCGCTCGAGCACCGCGTTGAGCCCGACCGTCGTGCCGTGGACGAAGAACCGCATCGCGTCCTGGTCGGGCACGAAGCGGGCGAGCGCGTCGAGCACCGCCCGCGCGGGATCCTCACGCGTCGAGAGCACCTTCCCGGTGTCGATGTGGCCGGTGATCGCGTCCTGGATCACGATGTCGGTGAACGTGCCGCCGATGTCGACGGAGACGCGGAAGCGCTGGCCAGCGGAGGCCATGGGTGAGGCGTGCATGAAAATCGACTCCTGTTCCCGTGTCACCGGCGGCGGCCGGAGGCGGCGAGCGCCACCGCCGACACGATCACGATGCCGGTCACGAGGTTCTTGTAGAACTGATTGGCGCCGAGCAGATCGAAGCCGTTGCCGATCAGCGCGAGCAGGAAGACGCCGGTGAGCGTTCGCCACACGGCACCGGCGCCACCGTAGATGCTGGTCCCGCCGAGGATCACGGCTGCGATCGCGTTCAGGGTGATGTCCGCGCCCTGCGTCGGCTGACCGCTGGAGACGCGCGAGACGAGGATCGCGCCGGCCACGCCGGCGGCCAGCCCGCTCGCGGCAAAGGTCATCACGTGGATCAAGTTGACGCGGATACCGGAGAGCGCGGCCGCCTCGGGGTTGCCGCCGACAGCGAACAGATGCCGGCCGGCAACCGTGCGGTTGAGCAGAAACATCATCAGCACGGCGAACACGCCGAGGACGATCGAGGCGACCGCGATCGGCCCGACGTCGTTCTGTCCCAGCGCGATGAAGGTCGAGTTGTCCACCGGGATCAGCGCCCCGTTCGTGAGCAGCAGCGCGAGGCCGCCATAGACGAGGCTCGTCGCGAGCGTGGCGAGGAACGAGTGCACTCGCAGCATCGTGATCACGAGGCCATTGATGACACCGAGCCCGAGGCCCGCGACGACGGCGGCGAGCAGCCCGACGATCGGCCCCTCGGCCCGGATCGCGAGCTGTGCGGCGATCACGTTCGTGACGGCTACGATCGCGCCGGTCGAGAGGTCGAAGCTGCCCGCGATGATGACGAGCGTCGCCGCACACGCGACGATCGCGGTGGGCGCCTGTTGACTGACGATGTTGAGCAGGTTCGCCGAGGTGAAGAACGCCGAGGAGGCGACGCTCAACACGATGAAGAGCACGACCAGGAGGATCAGTGCCGCGTAGTCGCGCGCGAAGGCCGCGATCGCGATGCTCGGTCGGCGCGCGGTGGGGAGTGCAGCGGTGCCAGTGGTCACAGTGGGTCCTTGTTCAGTGTGCGGTCCGTCGTGCGTGCGATGTCGAAGAGCGCGAACAGCACGTCGTCTGCGGTGGTGGTTGCCGGATCGACCTCGCCAACGGTCGCGCCGTCACGCATGAGATAGACGCGGTGAGATAGCCCAAGCACCTCTTCCAGCTCGCTGGAGATCAGCAGCACGGCCGCGCCTCTCGCCGCCAGTTGGGCGATCAGCCGGTAGATGTGCACGCGCGCGCCGACGTCGACGCCGCGGGTCGGCTCGTCGAGCAGCACGACCCGCGGGGAGATCGTCATCCACTTGCCGAAGAGCACCTTCTGCTGGTTGCCGCCGGAGAGGTCGACGACCGCGTGGCCGGGTTCGTCGGGCGTGATCTGCAGCTCATCGATCATCTTGGCCGCGAGCGCGCGCTCGGCACGGTCGGAGACCGCGCCGCGTCGGCGCAGCCGCGACGCGGCCAGCAGGCCGACGTTCCGCTGCACGTCCTGGGTCATGACGAGCCCCTGCGACTTGCGGTCCTCCGGGATGAACGCGATCCCGCGGCGGATCGAGCGCAGCGGCGAGCGGGCCGGGAGCGGCTCGCCGTCGACCAGGATCTCGCCGCCCTCCAGGCGGTCCGCGCCGAAGACGACACGGGCAACCTCGGTGCGTCCGCTGCCGACGAGTCCGGCGAGCCCGACGATCTCGCCGGGACGGACACGAAGCGAGACGTCGCGGACGACCGTGCCCGCTGAGACATTGCGCAACTCAAGCCGCGGCGAGGCCTCCGCGGAGACGAGCGGCTCGGGCGCGACGAACGAGACGTCGGTGGCGCGGCCGAGCATGCTTTGGACGATGCTCTCCGCGCTCTCGCCGTCGGTGGGGCCGGTGCGGACGAGCTCGCCGTCGCGGAGGATCGTGAGGCGGTCGCAGACGCCGAGCACGGCGCTGAGGAAATGCGTCACGTAGACGACCAACCGCCCCTCATCCCGCAGGCTCGCGATCACGGCGTGGAGCCGCTCGACCTCGTTCGCGGTCAGCGAGCTGGTCGGCTCGTCCATGACGATCACGCGCGCGTCGCGCGCGAGCGCTCGCATGATCTCGACCTTCTGCTGGTCGGCCAGCCGCAGATCCCCGACGCGAGCGGTCGGCGCGAGTCCCAGCCCCCAGCGCTGCTCGAGCGCCTCGAACCGCTGCTCGAGCCCGCCCGTGAGGACGCCGAGCCGCGCCGGCTCGATGCCGAGGAAGACGTTCTCGGCGACCGTCCGGTCGGGAACCAGCGACAGCTCCTGCTGGATCGTCGCGACACCGTGCCCGAGCGCCTGCCGCGTCGACCAGCCTCTGGTGACGTGACCGGCGACCTCGAGCGTGCCGGCGTCCGGCCGGTACACGCCGCCGATGATCTTCCCGAGGGTCGACTTGCCCGCGCCATTCTGGCCGACGAGCGCGTGGACCTCTCCCGCGTGCAGGTCGAGCGAGACGTCCCGCAGCACGGTGTTGGGTCCGAACCGCTTCGTGACCTTGGTCAGCCGCACGGCCGGACCCGACGTGGGCGTCAGCCCGACCACTGGCCGGTGAAGCTCGGGTGCGCGCTGAGCACCTGCTTGGTCAGGACCAGCGGGACGGGCGCGACCTTGTCGAGGTTGATCGCGGTCTGGTAGGACTGGCCGCGCAGCTTGCGGACGACCTGGTCGAGCGCGATGCTCCCAGCGGTGCCCGGGAAGTTGCCGACCGTCAGATTCCAGTCGCCCGCGCGCACGGCCGCGACGCCCTGCTTCGTGGCGCCGAGGCTGTTGATCACGAGCGCCCCGCTCTTGACCATCTGCGGCACGTTCCAGCCCGCCTTCGTCAGCGCGATCTGCGACGCGACCGTCGACTGCTCGGCGGCCGACAGCAGGACGTCGAACTTGGGATGCGCCTGCAGGATGTTCGACATCACCGTCAGCGACGTGTTGCGGTCGTAGTTGCCTTGCCCCGTCGCGACGATCTGGATGTTCGGGTGCGACTTGAAGACGTCTCTGTACGCCTGGTCGCGGATCTTGTCGAACGGGTACTGCAGGCCGCCGATGAACACGACGACGCGACAGGGGTTCTTGTTCGCGCATGCCGCGACGACCTGCTGGGCCTGGAGAGTCGTCTCGTAGGCGGGATCGGCGACGACGCTGATGACGCCGGGCACCTGAGGCGCGATCTGGCGCAGGCTCGGCCCAAGCGGGTTGAGGACGTTCGCGACCACCGTCCCCGACTTCACGAGCGTCTTCACGGCCGGTGCCATGCCGACGGTGTCGTTGGCCATCACGACGGCGCCGTTGTACTGCTTCGCGGATGCCGCCGTCTGCGCCTGGCTGAACTGGGTCGTCGCGTTGAAGTTGCCGTCGAGCTCGGTGAGCTGGACGTTGCCGAGTCTCTTCGCCTCCGTCTGCATCGACGTCCAGACGGCGTCCGCGAACCCGTTGGCGGAAGCCGATGCGAAGAAGGCGATCTTCAGCGTCTTGCCGGCCGCCGCTCCGGAGCCCGAGGCGGACGTCGACCCGCTGCTGGAGCTTCCACAGCCGGCTGTGCCGAGCCCGGCGGCAGCGAGCACCCCAAGCACGGCGGAGAGCTTCGTGAATCTCTTGCCTGTCACCGACATGATCCTCCGTCTCGGCTTTACCATGTACAATGTCACACTACTCCACGCGTGAAGATCCCGCAACTGAAATCCCGCATTGGCAACGCGATTGCAATGTCCAATGGTACGTTTCGGTCCATGTCCGACTCCTCCGATGCGCACGTACGAGAGCTGGGGGCGCTGCCGAGCCGTCGAGCACAGGTAACGGACGCCCTGCGGGGCGCGATCGTTGCCGGCGACCTCGATACGGGTGTCGTCTACTCGGCGCCCGCGCTGGCCTCCCAGCTCGGCGTCTCGCCCACCCCGGTGCGGGAGGCGATGATGTCCCTCGCCGGCGAGGGCCTGATCGAGATCGTCCGCAACAAGGGCTTCCGCGTCGTCGAGCCGACCGAGCGCGAGCTCGACGAGATGCTCGAGCTGCGCTTCCTGCTGGAGGTGCCGGCCGTCGCGAAGGTGACCAGATCCGGGATCGGTCCGGAGGACGCGGCGCGGCTGCACGAACTCGCGGGCGTGACCGTCGAGGCGGCGCGCAACCAGGACTTCGCGGGGCACGTGGCGGCCGACATCGCGTTCCACGTCGCGCTGCTGGAGCTGGGCGGCAACGAGCAGCTCGTAGCGCTCGTGCGCAGCCTCCGCAGCCGCTCGCGGCTCTTCGGGCTCTCCTCGCCCGCCAAGACGCAGTTCCTGCTCGAGACCGCCGACGAGCACGAGCGGATCGTCGAGCTCGTCGGCGCGGGCGACGTGGCGGTCGCCGAGCGGTTCTTGCGACACCACATCGCCCACGTGCGCACCAGGTGGGCGCGCTCCTAGGACGCCGCGTTCGCCGTCCGGTTGAACACCGGACGAAGCGCCTCGTAGGACGCGACGTACGCTCCGTAGTTGTCCTCGTAGACGCCGGCATTGGCGGAATTGGGCTCGAACACCCGGTTTTCCCGCACCATCGTCCGCGCGGCCGAGGCGACGTCGGGCCACCAGCCGAGCCCAACGCCCGCGAGCATCGCGGCGCCGAGCGCGCCCGCGTCCGGGTGGGTCATGGTCACGACCGGCACGCCGAGGACGTCGGCCTCGATCTGCTTCCAGACCGCGCTGCGCGATCCGCCGCCGAGCGCGCGCACCGCATCGATCTCGACGCCGAGGCCGCGCAGCACGTCGAGGTTGCGCCGGACGATGAACGCGACCGACTCCATGATCGCCCGGGCGATGTGCCCGCGACCGTGCGCGAGCGTGAGGCCGATCAGCGCGCCGCGGGCGGCGTCGTCGTTCTCGGGTGCCATCGCGCCCTGCAGGTGCGGCAGCATGATGAGGCCGTCCGCACCCGCCGGCACCGCCGCAGCGCGCGTTCCCAGGTCGTCGTAGCTCTCCCCCGCCGCCGCCAGCTGGTCGCGGAACCATCTCAGGACGATCCCGCCGCCCGTGAACGTGTGGAACATGTATGTGTCCGGCATCGCGTGGTAGTGGCACGGCATCGCGCCCGCGGGGTCGAGGCGGGGGCCGTCGATCGTCGCGCAGAGCGCGATCGCGGCGCCGGTGTTCTCGCTGAACCCGCCGGGCGCGATGTTGCCCCCACCGATCGCGCCGCAGGCCTGATCGAGCGCGCCGGCGCAGACGAGCACGTCGTCCCCCAGCCCCAGCTCGCGGGCGGCGGCGCCGCGCAGCGGACCGATCGGCGCCCCCGGCTCGAGGACCGTCGGCAGCTGGTCGGCGCTGACCTCGATCGCGTCGAGCATCTCCGGCCACCACCGCTTCGTGCGGAAGTCCCAGTAGCACGTCGATGTGGCCAGGGAGCCTTCGGTCACGTACTCGCCGGTGAGCCTAAACAGCAGCCAGTCCTCGATCAGCAGGTGCCGGGCGGTCGCCGCGGCGATCGCCGGCTCGTGGCGGGCGAGCCAGAGGAGCTTCGCCGCCGGCCAGGTCGCCAGCATCTCGGGCTGGCCCGTGACGGCGTAGATCGTCTCGGTGCCGAAGCGCGCGGTCAGCTCGTCGGCCTCGCTCTGGGCGCGCGCGTCGAGCCAGACGATCGCATCGCGCAGCTCGCGCCCGCTCGCATCGACGGGGACGAGTGTCTCCCCCTGCGCGGAGATCGCGATCGCCGCGACCTGCTCCGCGTCCGCCGCGCCGCCGCGCCAGAGGTCGGTGATCGCCGTCCGCAGCGCGTCCCAGTAGGTCGCGCACGGGACCTCGACCCATCCCGGCCGCGGCGTCTGCAGCACATATTCGCGCGTCGCCTCCGAGACGCAGCGTCCGTCGCGGTCGTAGACGGCACACTTGAGCGCGGTCGTGCCGAGGTCGACCGCCAGGACGAGCGACTCAGGCACCGGGCGCCCCCGCCCAGACGATCACGACGGGCGTGCTGCCGACGTTCGTGATCGTGTGCGGAACGCCCGGCGGGATCACGAGCGCGTCGCCCGCCTCGAGCTCGTGGTGCAACGTGCCGTCGGCGACGACGGCGTGCCCCTCAGCGCAGTAGAAGACCTCGACGGAGCCGGGGTGCCCCGAGTCCAGACCACCGGTCTGACCCGGCTGCAACGTCGAGCTGCCGAACCACATGCGCTGCTCGGAGAGGTACTCGCGGCACAGCTCCGGTCCGTCGAGGAACGCGCGGGCGTCGCGGCGGCGGACCACGGTCGGCGTCGCCATCGCTCAGCCCCCCTGTCCCACGCCGGCCGCGGCGTCGAGGATCTCCTCCAGCTGGTCGCGCAGGCTCCCGCCCGGGACGAGCTTGCCCTCGAGTGCCGCCTGCCCGATCGTGAAGGCCCAGGCACCGGCTTCGCCGACAGCGCGGATTCGCTCCCGCGAGTTGACCGAGCCGGCGGCGATCAGCGGCAGGGCGAGGCCGTCGGTCACCTCCCGCACGAGCTCGGCCCCGTCGCGGCTCACGTGCCGGTAGGCGAGGAGGTTCACGCCGTCGACGGAATCGCCCATCGCGTCGATGTCGGCGCGGATCTCCCGCGGCGTCCCGTCGAGCTTGCCGGGGTGGTCGAAGACCGTGCCGGCGTAGGGGAAGTAGGCGATCTCGGTCGATGCCAGCAGCGGTCTGACGTCCTGCCAGCGGGTCCCGCCGATCAGGTAGTCGACGCCGAGTTGGATGGCCGCACGCGCGGAGTCGAGCTCGGCCTCGGGAGAGAGCGAGACGACCTCGAGGTGGGCCGTTCGGCCGGCCGCCTGGATCGCCGCGGCGAGCGCCTGCATCTCCGGCGCCGGCAGGCCGACATCCTTGAAGCCGATGTGCTTGACGTCGGTCTCGAGGGCCTCGTCGAGCAGCGTGCGCGCGTCGGGCACGGTGACGTCGTCGCGGGTGAGCATGAAGATGAACTCCGACATGGTGCTTGGCTCCTGCGGGTTAGGGGAGGTACGGGGAGGCGTCGATGGGTGGGCGGCGACCATCGAGGTGGTCGGCGAGCAGCCGTGCTGAGCCGACCGCCGCGGTCCAGCCCAGATGACCGTGGCCGGCGTTGACCGCAAGGCCGGGGCGCAGAGGCCCGATCAGCGGCGTCCCGCTCGGTGTCGAGGGACTAAAGCCGGTCCCGGGGGTGGCGGCGTCGAGGTCCAGCGCGTCGCCGAACAGCGCGGTGGCGGCCGCTCGGATCGACGCGAAGTCGCTCGGGCGAGTCGCGGCGCTGAAGCCGGCGAACTCGGCGGTCGACGACATCCGCAGACGGCCGTCCATCGGCGAGAACGCGACGTGCGCGTCCTCGTCGACGCCGCCGATCGTCGGGATGCGCGCGCCCACGCGCGGCGGGATCGTCAGGCAGTAGCCCTTGCTCGGGACGATCGGCAGCCGGGGCCCGGCGGTGCGTGCCAGCGCCGCACTCCACGTCCCGGCGGCGACGACGGTCAGCTCCGCGCGCAGCGGGCCGGCGCTCGTCATCGCGCCGACGACCCGTGAGCGCTCGGTCAGCAGTCGCTCCGCGCCGGCTCCGAGCGTGAACGTGACGCCGAGCGCGCGGCAGCGCTCGGCGAGCGCGCGCGTGAACGCGCCGCAGTCACC
>JAATFK010000512.1 GCA_015655225.1 Solirubrobacterales bacterium
ACGGGGCGAGGAAGAAGTCCTCGGCGGCGACCTCGCGGCGGCCGTGGGCGCCGCGCAGCCGCAGCCGGGCGCCGAGCGCGACGAGCAGCGGCGGGAAGTTCGAGGTCGGGTCGGCGAGGCAGACGTTGCCGCCGACCGTGCCGCGCGCCCGCACCTGGCGGTCGACCAGTCTCGACGCCATCGTGGCGGTGACCGGGTGCGCCTGGCGCATCAGCGGCGAGGCGGCCAGCTCGTCGTAGGTGACGGCCGCGCCGACCCGCAGCGCGCCGTCGTCCTCGCGGGCGATCTCGCGCAGCGGCTCCAGCCGCGAGACGTCGACCAGCAGGTCGGGGTGCACGATCCGCAGCTTCAGCGCGTTCAGGAGCGTCTGGCCGCCGGCGAGCACGCGGGCGTTGCGCGTCCCGCGCAGCAGCGCGACCGCCTCCTCGACGGTCTCGGGCCGCTCGTAGGCGAAGCTCGGCAGCAGCACTACGGGGTGCGTCCGGGGTAGTCCGACAGCGGCGCGTGGATCGTCGGCGCGGCCTCATCGGCCGAGCCGTCGGCAAGGTCCGCGCTGACGACCTGGCCGGGCAGCGCGATCGCGGTGCTCGCCTCCTGCCGCAGCCGCACCCGGTCGCCGATCTCGACGCCCGGCGCGATGCGGGCGATGACCCGCACGCCCGCGTCGCTCTGGATCGCGGCGAGCCGCGTCTCCTCCTGGTCGAGCCAGTTGCCCGACGGCAGCTGGCGGCGCTTGGCGACCGGCCGGCGCACCGTCAGCTCGGTCACGATTCCGTTCTCGGTCAGGCGCCGCTTCCAGCGCGAAGAGGCGCAGACCGGGCAGAGGATCCGCGGCGGGTAGGCGACGTAGCCGCAGTCGACGCACTCGGTGACGGCGAACGGGGCGCTCATGCGACACGCTCCAGGATCGCCGCGTTGTGGCTCGACCCGTGCGTGTAGAGGACCATCCCGTAGCCGGTCGTCAGCACCAGCTCGGCGCCCTGCACCTGCCGCTCGCCGGCCTCGCCGCGCAGCTGCTGGACCGACTCCACCAACCCGTGCAGCCCACCGGCCGCGCCCGCCTGGCCGGCCGACAGCTGGCCGCCGGAGGTGTTGACCGGGTAGAGGTCCTCCAGCAGCGTCTTGTGGACGTAGCGCTTCACGTCCATCGCCGGGATCATCCCGAGGTCGCCGAGCTGGACCAGCACCATCACCGGGTAGTCGTCGTAGATGAAGGCGGCGTCCATGTCCTCGGGGCCGACGCCGGCGGCCTCCCAGAGCGGGTCGCGGATTCTCGCGAAGCCGGTCTCGATCCCGTTGCCGTCCTGGTTCTCGTCGTTGAAGATCGAGCGGATCGCGCGCACGCCGACGCTCGGACGGCCGAGCTTCGCGGCGCGCTCCTCGGTCGTGACGACGATCGCGTCGCCGCCGGAGACGATCGGGACGCAGTCGTAGCGCGTCAGCGGCGGGGCGATCGGCAGCGACGCCATGTAGTCGTCGAGCGTCATCGGCGCGCGGTAGACGGCACCCGGGTTTCTCGTCGCCCAGGTCCGCTGCGCGATCGGGACGCAGGCGAAGTCCTCGCGGGCGAGGCCGTGCGCTCGGCCATAGCGCTCGGTCAGGAAGGCGAAGAGCGCGTTCGGGCCGTTGAGCGGCAGCGGCGCCATGTAGTCGCGCGAGACGCGGTTGTATCTGTCCGTCATCAGGTGGAACTCGCGTCTCTCCATGCGGTCCCCGGCGGCGAGCACGATCGTCTCGGCGTCGCCCGCCTCGATCGCGCGGATCGCGTGCTGGAGCATGTTGATCCCGCTCGCGCCGCCGTTCGTGTCCTCCATCACCCAGCGAATCGTCATGCCGAGCTTCCAGGTCAGGTCGATCGCGTGGTCGGGCGCGAGCGAGAAGGAGGCGACGCCGAAGCCGTCGACCTCGTCGCGCGAGATGCCGGCGTCGTGCAGCGCCGCGACGACCGCCTCGGCGATGAACGTCTCGGTGCGGCGCTCGGTGCTCGGGTGGCGCTCGTAGGGCGTCTCGGCGGCGCCGATGATCCGCGCGCGCGTCAGGGGCTCAGCCATCGGTCCTGCCTTCGGGAGTGGTGATCGTCATCGCATGCTCAATCCGCCGTTGACGTCGATCGTCGCGCCGGTCGTGAAGCCCGCGTCCTCGCCGCAGAGGTGCACGACGGCCGCCGCGACCTCTCGCGAGGTGCCGACGCGGCCGACCGGGATCGTCCGCGCGAGCGCCGCGATCCGCTCCGGCCCGAGCGCGTCGAGGACGGGCGTGGCGATCACGGCCGGGGCGACCGCGTTGACGGTCACGCCGTCAGGGGCCAGCTCGCGTGCGAGGATCTTCGTCAGGACGATCATGCCGGCCTTCGAGGCAGCGTAGTGCGCGCCGTTCGCGACGCCGCCCTGCTGCCCCGCGAGCGACGCCATGTTGACGATCCGCCCCCAGCCGCGCGCGCGCATCGCCGGCGCGCAGCGCTGACACAGCTGCAGGCAGCCGCGGAGGTTGGTGGCGAGCACGTCGTCCCACTCGTCCAGCGGGATCTCCAGGACGTTGCCGCCGAGTGAGCGGGCGGCGTTGTTGACGAGCACGTCGGGCAGCCCCCAGGTCGCCTCCAGCTCGGCGAGCGCGACGGCGACCGCCGCCGCGTCGCCCACGTCGGCGCCGAGCGCGAGCGTCCGCTCGCCGTCGGGGTCGAGCTCGCGCGCGGTCGCGCGCGCCCGGTCGAGGTCGCGGTCGAGCAGCGCGACCGGCAGCCCGGTCGCGAGCAGCGCCTCCGCGACGGCGCGGCCGATCCCCTGCGCGGCGCCGGTCACGAGCGCGCGCCGGGGCGTCTCCGGGGTGGTGTCGGGGGAGGCCGTCACGCGTCCCTCTAGCTCGCGGCGACCGGCTGGCGGTCGGCCGCGAGGATCCGCAGCGCGGTCCGCTCGGCCAGGGCCATGATCGTGATCATCGGGTTGACGCCCGGCGCGGTCGGCAGCGCGGCCGCGTCGCCGATCCAGACGCCGGGGGCGTCGTGGAGCTGGCCGTCGCCGTCGGCGACCGCCTGCTCGGGATCGGCGCCGAGCCGGCAGGAGCCCATCTGGTGCGCGGAGTAGGCGGTGTAGTCGATCGCCGGGGCGGCGCGCAGCTGGTCGAGGTAGGCGTCGAAGTCCTCGCCCTCGCGCCAGCGGTAGGGCCGCGAGTGGAAGGTGAAGACCTCTCTCGCGCCGGCCGCGCGGTGCAGCCGCGCCAGCTCGACGTGCGCGCGTGAGGCGACCGCGTGGTCGACCGGATCGTTCTCCAGCGACCACCGCACGAGCGGGTCGCCGTGCTCGTCGATCACGATCTCGCCGGAGCCGTGGTCGTGCGAGACGCCGTGCCACGAGGCCATGAACGGGAGCTTGAACAGCTCCTCGCGCTGGCTGCGGCCGTCGGTGAACGCCGGCTGGGAG
>JAATFK010000392.1 GCA_015655225.1 Solirubrobacterales bacterium
CGACTACGGCGAAGCGCTGACCGTGATCGACGTCAACACCGGCTCGTTCATCGGGCGCGGCAGAGGCGCGCGGCTCGAGGACACGATCACGAGAACGAACCTGGAGGCGGCCGAGGAGGCCGTGCGCCAGCTGCGCCTGCGCGACATCGGCGGGATCATCGTGATCGACTTCATCGACATGGCGCGCGCTCGCAACCGCGACGCCGTGCTGAAGACGCTGCGCAGATCGCTCGACGAGGACCGCACGAAGACGTTCGTGGTCGAGATCTCGCCGCTCGGCCTGGTCGAGATGACGCGTCAGAACGTCACCGAGGGCGTCCGCGAGATCATGACGCGGCCGTGCCCGACCTGCGACGGCGAGGGCGTGATCAGATCCGAGGAGACGATCGCGATCGAGTTCGAGCGGCGCCTGCGCGACCTCGTCAGAGAGCACGACGGCGAGGCGCTGCTGCTGCAGATGAACCCGCGCGTGAGCGCGGTCTTCACCGGCAACGGCGCGCGGATCCTGCGCCAGCTCGAGGCGGAGACCGGCAAGTGGTTCCACTTCGAGGGCTCCGAGGGATTGCCGCTGAACCACTTCGCGGTGCTGCTGGAAGGCTCGCGCGAGGACGTGGCGGAGCGCGCGCTGCCGTTCCGCGAGGGCGACGAGGTGCTCGTCACGATCGTCGAGCCGCACATGTACAACGTCGATGACGCGGTCGCGAAGATCGACGGCTACATCGTCTCCGTGACCGGCGGCGGCGGCCACGTGGGGGAGAAGCGGCTCGTCCGGATCGACGAGGTCGGCCGCACCGCGGCGGTCGCGCGACTGGTCGACAACGGGGCCTCCGAGGACGGCGACGACGATTCCGGCGCCGATGGCGTAGAATCTGCCTCTCGGCGCCGTGGCCGCAGTGGCGGACGGCGCCGTTCCCGTGCCAAGGCGGAATCCCCCGCCGGCACCGAATGACCAGAGATTCCAACATGTACGCGATCGTGAAGACCGGCGGGAAGCAATACCGCGTCGAGCAGGGGCAGACGCTGCTCGTCGAGCGGCTTGCCGTCGACGAGGGCGCGACCGTCCCGCTCGTGCCGCTGCTCTACCGCGGCGACGACGAGATCGTGGACGGCGCCGACCTCGCCAAGGTGACGGTCGAGGCGAAGGTCGTCGCGCACGAGCGCGGACCGAAGCTGCGGATCGTCAGATTCAAGCCCAAGCGCGGCTACAAGCGCCGCACCGGCCATCGTCAGGACCTCACGCGGATCGAGATCACGCAGATCTCGCTCAGAGCGGCGAGATCCCGCGCGAGAGCCACGACCGCAGCGGCAGAGGAGGCCTGAGACATGGCGCATAAGAAGGGACTCGGGTCCAGCCGCAACGGCCGCGACTCGAACGCGAAGCGCCTCGGCGTGAAGGTGTTCGCCGGCGAGACGGTGACGGGCGGCGAAATCATCGTGCGCCAGCGCGGCACCCGCTTCAAGCCCGGCACGGGCACCGGCATCGGCCGTGATGACACGATCTACGCGAAGGCGGCCGGCACGGTCGACTTCACGGCGGGCTGGCGCGGACGCGTCATCTCGGTTGTGCCTGAGGCCGCCGAGTAGCTGCTTTCTTTTTGGGTCTCACCAAACGCCTCGGCTCCATGAGCCGGGGCGTTTGTCGTTGAGTGGGCGAACGGCCTGCATCGAGGGGGAAGGGTGCGCCACGTGGATGGCGCTGCCGTCGATGTGTGCGGTTCTCGGTGTCTATATGACACCGAGAGTCGGGCAGATCGGGTGGCGCTGCCGATGAGAGGCATTCTCTGTGTCCTATGGACCCAAAGAATGCACCTCATCGAGAGCGCCGACGCGGTTGGCACTCACCCTCCCTCGTGGTGGCCGTGGGCCAGCGCCGGCGCCCCGTCCGCGAGGCGAGCCGATGAGTTGCGGTTGAGCCCTACCCTCTCTGAGCCGTCGGCCGCAGCAGAATCTCATTCACGTCGACATGCCCCGGCCGCCCGACGGCGTACATCACGGCGTCGGCGACGTCCTCGGGGCGCAGCGGCTCCTCCTGGGTCGTGCCTCTGTCGAAGAACGGCGTGTCGACGATGCCGGGGGAGACGAGGGTCACGCGGATGCCCGTGCCGTTCACGTCCTGCCGTGCCGACTCGGCCAGGGCGCCGACCGCGTGCTTCGTGGCGGAGTAGAGCGACCCCGGCAGGGCGCGGTGCCCGGCGACCGAGCCCGTCAGGAGCAGGTGCCCACGCGACTCGCGCAGCGCCGGGATGGTGGCGCGGATCGTCAGCGCCGCGCCCAGCACGTTCGTTAGGACCATCGAGCGCCACTGCTCCGGGTCGCCCTCCAGGAATCCCCGCGGGCCGCCGAAGCAGGCGTTCGCGAACGCCACGTCGAGGCGCCCGAACGCCTCCAGCGTCGCCGCGACGAGCGCCTGCTGCGCCGGCCACTCGGTCACGTCGCAGGGGACCGCGAGCGCGCGCTCGGGGCCGCCCAGCTCCTCCGCCAACGCCGCGAGCGGCTCGGCCGAGCGGGCGGCGAGGACGACGCGGTGGCCAGCGGCAACGGCACGGCGGGCGGTCGCGGCGCCGATGCCGCTCGACGCGCCGGTGATCAGGAAGACGGGATCGGACACGGGACTCCGTTGGCTCGAACTGTTCGTCGGTCGGCGCATTCTCCCAGCGGCCACGCGACGCGGCCGGGCCACGGGCTGTCACAGTGAAGTGATGCTCTCCGATCGCGCACGCATCCACGTCCAGGCCGGCCGTGGCGGGGATGGCTGCATGAGCTTCCGCCGCGAGGCCCACGTGCCGCTCGGCGGTCCCGACGGCGGCGACGGCGGCCGCGGCGGCGACGTGGTCCTGATCTGCGACGACTCGCTGCGCGACCTGCAGTTCTTCCGCCGCACCGCGCACTTCAGAGCCGTCAAGGGCGGCAACGGCGAGGGCGGCCTGCGGCACGGCGCCAACGGCGGCGACCTCGAGATCCGCGTCCCGCCGGGCACGATCGCCGAGCTGGAGGACGGGACGCGCCACGACCTCGTCGCGCCCGGGCAGCGGGCGATGGTCGCCAGAGGCGGTGGCGGCGCGCGCGGCAACAAGCACTTCGCGAACGCGACGCGGCAGGCGCCCCGCTTCGCCGAGCGCGGCCTGCCGGGCGACGAGGGCTGGATCGAGCTGCACCTCAAGCTCCTCGCCGACGTCGGCCTCGTCGGGCTGCCGAACGCCGGCAAGTCCTCGCTGCTCGCGCGCATCACCGCCGCGCGGCCGAAGATCGCCGGCTACCCCTTCACGACGCTGACGCCCGTGCTTGGCACGATCGAGAGCGACGACCGCCAGCTCGTGATCGCCGACATCCCCGGGCTGATCGAGGGCGCCAGCGACGGCGCCGGGCTCGGCCACGACTTCCTCGCGCACGTCGAGCGCACGCGACTGCTCGTCCACGTGCTCGACCTCGCGCCGATCGACGGCAGCGAGCCGGTCGAGAACCACGCGACGATCGAGCACGAGCTGGCCGCGCACGACCCCCGGCTGGCGGCGCTCCCGCGCATCCTCGCGCTCTCCAAGCGCGACCTCGTGACGCCCGAGGTCGCGGAGGAGGCGATGGCGTTCTGGCGCGAGCGGCTCGGCGACGACGTGCCGATCCTGCTGACCTCGAGCGCGACCGGGGAGGGGCTGGACGAGTTGCGCAGAGCGCTGCTTCAGTTCGTGCCGCTGACCCCGCCGGTCGAGCTGCCCGACACCGAGGGGCTCGCGGAGCACCGCGTCTTCCGCCCGGCGGCCGATCGCGGCTTCAAGGTCGAGCAGCTGGAGGACGGCCGCTTCAGAGTGATCGGCAGAGGCGTCGACCGGCTCGTGATGCGCTACGACGTGGAGAACGAGGAGGCGATGGCCTTCCTGGAGCGCCGGCTCAAGTCGATCGGCGTGATCCGCGCGCTGGAGGAGGCCGGCTTCGAGGCCGGCGACGACGTGCTGATCGGCGGGGTCGAGTTCGAGCTCGATCCCACGTAGGCTGCTCCGCCTGATGGGCACCGTCGTGATCAAGCTGGGGTCGAGCATCGTCTGCGACGACGGGGGTCAGCCACGCCTCGACACGCTTGCACGCATCTGCGACGAGGCGGCCGACCTGCACCACGCCGGCACCGACATCGTGATCGTCACGAGCGGGGCGATCGCGCGAGGGATGGGCGTGATGGGCCTCGGCGCGCGGCCCGGGGCGATCGACGAGCTGCAGGCCGCCAGCGCGGTCGGGCAGGGGAAGCTCTACCAGGTCTACGACGAGCTGCTGCAGGCGCGCGGGGTCGCCAGCGCGCAGGTGCTGCTGACGTTCTTCGACATGAGTGCGCGCACGCATTACCTGAACGCGCGCCGGACGCTGCGCAAGCTGCTCGACTGGCACGTCGTCCCGGTCGTGAACGAGAACGACACGACGACGACCGACGAGATCTCCTTCGGCGACAACGACTTCCTCGCCGCGCAGCTCGCGATCCTGCTCGGCGCCGAGCGGCTGATCCTCCTGACCTCGACTGACGGCCTCTACACCGCCGACCCGCGGATAGACCCGAGCGCGACGATCGTCCAGCTCGTAGAGGACTTCGCCGCGCTGGAGGCGCTGGACATACGCCAGACGACGAGCACGCTCGGCTCTGGCGGGATGCGGTCGAAGGTCGTCGCGGCCGAGATGGCGAC
>JAATFK010000162.1 GCA_015655225.1 Solirubrobacterales bacterium
AACGACGGCAACGTGCTCCGCCTAGCCGTGCCGGGGCTGACGGAGGAGCGCCGCAGACAGCTCGTGAAGGTGGTGCGCAACATCGCCGAGGAGGGCCGCGTCGGGATCCGCAACGTGCGCCGCGACGTGATGCAGGACCTGCGCGAGCTGCGCGACGCGGGGGAGACGGGCGCCGACGACGAGCACCGCGCGGAGGGCGAGCTGCAGAAGCTCACCGACGAGACGGTCAAGGAGCTCGACGCGCTGCTGAAGCACAAGGAAGAAGAGATCCTCGAGGTCTGAGGGTCTCGTGGGCGACGCCGACATCGACTCCCCCGACGGTCCGCAGGAGCAGCGCCGCGCCCGCTACGTGGCGATCATCACCGACGGCAACGGCCGCTGGGCGAGCCAGCGCGGACTGCCCGTCTTCGAGGGTCACCGGGCCGGCGCCGAGAACGTCAAGGACCGGCTGCGCGACGCGCCCGACCTCGGCATCGAGGAGCTGACGATCTACTCCTTCTCGACCGAGAACTGGGCCCGCTCGGCGGAGGAGGTCGAGGGGCTGATGTACCTCTTCCGCGAGTACATCACCCGCGAGGCGCCAGCGCTGCACGAGGAGGGCGTGCGGATCCGCTTCATCGGCCGCCGCGACGCGCCGGTGGCGCCCGACATCGTCGAGCGGATGGAGTGGGCCGAGCAGATGACGGAGAAGAACACCCGCATCACGTTCGTGATCCCGTTCAACTACGGCAGCCGCGCGGAGATCGTCGACGCCGCCCGCACCTTCGACGGCACGACCGAGGAGGAGTTCCGCCAGCACCTCTACGCGCCCGACCTGCACGACCCCGACATCGTGATCCGCACGAGCGGCGAGCAGCGGCTCTCGAACTACCTGCTGTGGCAGGCCGCGTACTCCGAGCTGATGTTCCGCGACGAGCTGTGGCCCGACTTCTCGAAGGCCTCGCTCGAGGAGTGCCTCGATCGCTACGCCGAGCGTGACCGGCGCTTCGGCGGCCGGACGACATGAGCGCGGGCAGCGGGCGCGACGAGCGGGCGGAGCGCGCCGCGCGGCGGCAGGAGCGCCGCGAGCCGGCGACGGCGAGACAGACGCGCCGCAGAGCGCGCCGGGAGCGCAGAGCCGGGCGCAGATCGGGCTCCGACCTCGGCGGGCGCGTGCTCGTCGCGGTGCCGGCGGCGATCGCGGTGATCGCGCTGAACGCGGCCGGCGGCGTCGTCTGGACGGTCGCGCTGATCGCGCTCGGGGTCCTCTGCCTGCACGAGCTGTACGAGCTGACGGCGGCGGTCCGGCCGGTCCGGCTGGTCGGCTTCGCGGCGCTCGCGGGACTGCTGCTGGCGGCGCACTTCGGCAGCCAGTTCCAGATGGTGCTGGTGATGGTCGCGACGGTGCCGGTGCTGTTCGTCGTCATCGCGTCGCGGCCCGACACCGAGCAGGCGACGTTCGGGATCGCGATCACGCTGCTCGGCGTCTACTGGATCGGCCTCGGGCTCGCGCACGCGGTGCTGCTGCGCGACCTGCCGCACGGCGTCGCGATCGTGATCGACGTGCTTGTCGGGACGTTCCTGGGCGACACCGGCGCGTACTTCGGCGGGCGGATGTTCGGCCGCCGGCCGCTGTCGCCGCGGATCTCGCCGAACAAGACCGTCGAGGGGCTCGTGATCGGCTTCGTGACGGCGATCGTGGCGGTCTACTTCGCCGGCCTCTACCAGGACTGGCTGACGACCCAGAACGCGCTCCTGCTCGGCCTCGGCGTCGCGCTCGCGGGGCCGGTCGGCGACCTCTTCGAGTCGTTCGTCAAGCGCGACATCGGGACGAAGGACACGGGCCGCGCGTTCGGCGCGCACGGCGGCGCGCTCGACCGCGTCGATGCCGCCCTCTTCACCGCCGTCGTCGGCTACTACATCTGGCACGCGCTGCTGATGTAGCGCGCGGTGGCGCGCCGGCGCGCAACCTTTCTCCGTCGTTCTCGTTGAAGCGGGCACATGACGTCAAGGGACGGGGGGCGCGGATGGTGAAGGGGATGAGGACGCGTGGGCTGATGCTCACGCTGGCAGCGACCATGCTGGTGTCCACACTGGGAGTGGCCCCCGGCGCTCAGGCGGCGGCTCCGAGGCCCGCGCCGAGCCTCTCCACGCTGCCGTACCCGTCGAACGACCTGCCGCGGCCGCTCGTGCCGGGCCCGGACGGCGCGCTCTGGCTGCTCACGGCGGACCGCGACCCGCAGACCGAGCGGGTCATCCCCACGCTCAGCCGCTTCGGACCCCGCGGCCTGCTGACGCGGACGCCCGTGACGGCCGCGCCGGGCCTGAAGCAGGACTCCGTCGCGCCCGGCCTCGCGACACGCACCGGTCCGACGCCACTCGGCGACGGCGGCATGGGCGTCGTCGTCGCGCAGCAGTCGGGCTCTGCTCCGGGCGTCGTGCACGGAGTCGCACTCGTACGTGTCGCCGCCGGCGGCGGCGATCCGCAGGCGACGCAGCTCCCGAGCCAGGCACAGCCCGCAGCGGGCTTCGGGATCGCCGGAGACGGCACGGTCTGGTTCGCGCGCGCCTGCGCCGATGCGCTCTATCGCCGCACACCCTCCGGCGCGGTCACGCGGATCCCCCTGAGACGGCTCGGCTGCGGAGGCCAAGCGGTGGAGGAGCAGGGGTCGACCGTGACGGTCGCGCCGGACGCCTCCGTCTGGTTCGTCAATCTCTGCCAGGGACGCGTCGCGCACGTCTCCCGGACGCTGTCGGTGCGCGAGTGGCGCACGCCGTCGATCACGTGCGACCTCGCCGACCGCGACGGGTTCTCCCCGGCCTCGATCACGCTCGAGCCGCAGGGCGGCATCGCGTTCTTCTCCGGATTGGGACAGGGGGCCGGGCGGATCACGCCGAGCGGGACAATCGAGCCGATCAGAGCGGCTGGGCCGATCGACGCGACCCCTGACGGCACGCTGTGGCTGGCATCGACCAGCGGGCTCGGCGCGCTCGCGTCCAGCGGGACGGTGCGCCCGGTCCCGCTCGCTCCCGGCCCGGCGCAGGGGGTGACGAGCGTCGCCGCCGATCGGACCGGAACCGCCTGGCTCCTCGGCGGCCACTTCACCCCCTCCTATCCGTACGGCGTCGGATCCCTTGCTCCGATCAGCCTCGGGACGCTCAGGTCCGGCGGGGAGACCGCGCACTGGCAGCTGCCCGACCTCGGCGGGACGGCGACGGCCACGATCCCTCCGGGCACGCCGCTCACGCTCGGACCCGACGGGGCGCTCTGGACGATCATCCAGAGCGACGGCGTCTACTACACCTCGCAGGAGCTGCTGCGGATCCTCCCCGCGGACGTCGCGACGCCGCGGCCGCCGCTCGCGACCGCGGTGCCGAAGCCACTCGCGCGCGTCGGCCGCACCGTCTGGCTGCAGCTCTCCTGCGACGCGGACGCGGGGCGCTACTGCCAGGGCTCGGTCACGCTCGCGAAGGCCTCGCTGGTGCACGCGCCGGCGCCGTTCGTGATCGCCGGCCAATCGCGCGGCGCGGTCGCGCTTCAGCTGAGCGCGGCGGCGGCGCGAGCGCTGCACAGAGGTTCGCTGAAGGCGACCGTCCGGGTCGCGTCGAGCGGCGTGCCGCTGACGAGGGCGACGATCACGATCCCGGGAGTGAAGCGCTCCCGTTGAGGCGCGTCGGCGCGCAACCTTTCGATGCCGCCGCCGTTGTAACAGCCACTACCACGGTCGATGGACGGGGGTCCACGGATGGTCAAGGGAACAGGCCCGCGCGGGCGGACGCTTGCGCTGGCCACCATGCTGCTGCTTGCGCTCGGTGCGGGGGCAGGGACGGGAAGCGCAGCCGCGGCCGCGCCGACAGCGCCGGCGACGGTCGCCTCGGTGGCGACCTATCCGTGGCTCAACCTGGTTGCGCCTGCGCCGGGCGGTCGCATGCTCGTGATCTCGTCCGGCCCGGGCACCGGCTCGACCGCGGCGGATCCGTGGCAGTCGAGGGCCGACCTGCTCGACGGGGCCACGGGCAGGCGAGCCGCGAGCTTCTCGCTCGGGACGCTCCTGGTCCAGCACCCGGCTGACCACGCCACCGCGCTGAACGACGGCTCGATGGAGCTGATCGGCACCGAGCCGTCCACGCCGGCGGGCCACGACGTCGTCGCCCATGTCGGCCCCGGGACGGCGGTGAGCATGCATGACCTGCCCGTCTGGCCCGCGCAGATGTCCGCGGAGGCGATCGCCCCGACCGGAGACGTCTGGCAGGGGCTCGCCTGTCAGGGAGTGGTGACGCGCACGGACGTCAGCGGCCAGGTCCACCACTACCGCCTTCCCGCCGCCGCGTGCGGCGCGGGCTTCGATGTGCAGACCAACGAGGAGCGCTCCGCGTTCACGGTCGGCCCCGACGGCGCGGCGTGGCTCTCCAACGCGTGCATCGGCCAGGTCTCGAAGATCCCGCTCGTCGGTCGCGCGCGCACCTGGCGCTTAGCGCCCGTCGCCGCTGACTGCAGACAGGACGACGGCGATCCGACGCTCGGCCTGCCCCGAGCCGTCGCGACGCCGGACGGCGGCCTCGCCTACCCGGGTGGTCGCATCACGGGGGCCGGCACGGTCGTCACGGGGCCCGCGCCGCTTCCCGCGGTGACGACGCAGGACGGCGGGCAGTGGACGATCGGCGACGAGAACCTCGTCGAGCAGCCCCGGCAAGGCGCGCCGATCACGATCCCGGTGTTCCAGCCGGACGGCCGGTCGCTCCTGTCGTGGACGCTCGGACCCGACAGCCGCCTCTGGTACTCGACGGCGTCGCCCTTCTGCAGAGGGATGGAGGAGTACGACTCGCCGGCCGTCAGCGTCGTTGGCGGCACCGAGGCGTCGACCTCGCAGCTGCTGCCCGCGTTCGACGCCAACGGCGCCGTCGTTCCCGGCAGAGACGCGACGATCTATGGCGCGGCGCTGGTGGCCCCGTCGCCGGACGGCAGCGTCTGGGTGACGATGCCCGACGCCGGGGGCGCGAACAACGCCTCGCCGCTCCTGCGTCTCACGCCCCAGCCCGCCCTGCGCCCCGCCCGCCCGCGGGCGATCGTCACGAGCCTCGGGGCTCGCAAGACGTCCACGCAGTGGGTCGAGCTGACCTGCTCGAGCCGTCCGGGGACCTACTGCTCCGGCAGCGTGCGCCTGCGGACCCCGAAGGGCGCTTCGCTCAGCAGCGCGGCGCGCTACGCGATCGCCGGCGGCAGTGGCGACACGGTCGCGGTCGCGCTGACGAAGGCGACGCGGACCTCGCTGAGACGCGCGGCGCTGCGGGCCCGCGTGATCGTCACGCCCGCGACGGGGCAGCCGAGAAGCTGGAAGGCGGTCCGCCTCCCGCGCGCTTAGCTTGCGGAAAAGCCCTCCAGCTACGATGGGGAGCCTCTGATGCCCCGCCGCCTTCTCATCCTCGGCTCGACGGGCTCGATCGGCACACAGGCGCTCGACATCGTCGAGCGCTCGCCCGAGCTCGAGCTGGTCGGGCTCTCGGCTCAGTCCTCGTGGGAGACGCTCGTCGAGCAGGCGCGCGCCCACGGGGTCAGACGGATCGCCCTCGACTCGCCCGACGCCGGCGCCCGCGCGGCCGAGGCGTGGACCGACGGCGAGGTGCTGACCGGGCCCGAGGGGCTCGTCCGGCTCGTCGTCGAGTCCGACGCCGACCTCGTCCTCAACGGCCTCGTCGGCTCGGCCGGCCTCGGCCCGACCGTCGCCGCGCTCGGCGAGGGGATCGACCTCGCGCTCGCGAACAAGGAGTCGCTCGTCGTCGGCGGCGAGCTGGTGATGCAGCTGGCGGAGGCGACCGGCGCCGCGATCATCCCGGTCGACTCCGAGCACTCGGCGATCCACCAGCTGATCGAGGGTGAGCGCGGGAACGGCCTCGACACCGTCGAGCGGCTGATCCTGACCGCCTCCGGCGGCCCGTTCCGCGGCCGCCGCGCCGAGGAGCTGGCCGACGTCACGGTCGAGCAGGCGCTCGCGCACCCGACCTGGGCGATGGGCGGGAAGATCACGATCGACTCCGCCACGCTGATGAACAAGGGCCTCGAGGTGATCGAGGCGCACAACCTCTTCGGCACGCCGTACGAGCGGATCGACGTGGTCGTCCATCCGCAGTCGATCGTCCACAGCTTGATCCAGCTGGTCGACGGCGCGACCCTCGCCCACCTCGGCTATCCCGACATGCGCGTCCCGATCGCCTACGCGCTCCACTACCCGGAGCGGGTCCCGGTCCCGATCAGACCGCTCGACCTCGCCGCCGTCGGCGCGCTCACCTTCGAGCCGGTCGACGAGGAGACGTTCTCCTGCCTGCGGCTCGCCCGCCAGGCCGCGAGAGCCGGCGGCACTGCGCCGTGCGTCCTCAACGCCGCGAACGAGATCGCCGTCTACGCCTTCCTCGCCGGCCGCCTGCGCTTCGCCGACATCGCCG
>JAATFK010000005.1 GCA_015655225.1 Solirubrobacterales bacterium
ACGCTGAACCAGCTGCTGGTCGAGATGGACGGCTTCGGCGGCGACGCCGGCGTCGTCGTGATGGCCGCCACCAACCGGCCCGACATCCTCGACCCAGCGCTCCTGCGACCCGGACGCTTCGACCGCCAGGTCGTCGTCGACGTCCCCGACGTCCATGGACGCTTCGAGATCCTGACGCTGCACGCCCGCGGCCGCACGTTCGACAGAGACATCGACCTGGTGCAGATCGCCCGGCTGTGCCCCGGCTTCTCCGGCGCCGAGCTCGCGAACGTCGTGAACGAGGCGGCGCTGCTGACCGTCCGCGAGGGCCGCACGGAGATCGACCAGGCGACGCTGGAGGAGGCGATCGACCGCGTCGTAGCCGGCCCCGCCAAGAGACACATCCTGACCGAGGACGAGCGCTGGACGATCGCCGTCCACGAAGCCGGCCACGCGGTCGCGACCCGCGCGATCGGACAGACCGTCAGTGCCCAGAAGCTCTCGATCGTCGCGCGCGGCCGTCAGCTCGGCACCGCCGCGCACATGCTGACCGACCGCGACGCCGTGATGCACAGCCGCACCGACCTCGAGCGCCAGCTCGTCGCGATCCTCGCCGGCACCGCCGCCGAGCTGATCGAATTCGGCGAGGAGTCGACCGGGATCAGCGACGACCTGCATGCGGCGACGAGACTCTCCCGCTCGATGGTCACGAGCTACGGGATGAGCCGGCGGCTCGGTCACCTCACGGTCGGCGAGCCGGGGGGTGAGGTCTTCCTCGGCGCGGCGCTCCAGGACCTCGGCGCGATCGGACCGAACACCCTCAGCCTGATCGACGAGGAGACCGCGCGCCTCGTCGAGGAGGCCGAGACACGCGCCGAGCACGTGCTCCGGGCCAACTGGGCCACGGTGTCGGAGACCGCCCACTCCCTGCTCGAGTACGAGACGCTCTCGGGCCTCGCGCTCGACGCGCTCCTCTCGACCGTCGCACACATCGAGCTCCACTCCATCCCGCTGCCCGCCAGCGAGGCCGACGACCCCCGGCACGACATCGCCGACTGACGCCATCGCGACGACTCGACCGATGCGATCTGACCGTTCATTCAACCGCGGCGCGTGGCTGCTGCTCCTGCTCGCGACCGTCGCGTTCGTCGCGACCGACTTCGTGCGGCATCCCTTCGAGGGTGTCCAGCCGGGCATCGCCGCGGCGCCGTCGCACGGGCTCACGCTGTGGATCCCCGGGACCGACGCGGACTCGGCACCGGCCAGCGTCACGGCGGCGGCGGCGCGCGCGCTCAACCGCCGCGGCGCCCCCGTCAGCTCGCACGTCGTGCCGGGCGGGTCGGCGAGCGCGATCGTCGCGCTGCTCGACGCGGACCGCGGTTTCGACAACGCGCTCCTCGCGGTCAACACGGGAACCCTCGCCGACCTTGAGCGCGACGAGCACGGGCCGGCCCTACCCGGCACGCCGGAGCAGGCGGCGCGGGCCGCCACCCTGCTGCGAGAGGCGAAGCCGGTCGCGCTACTGGCAGACGACACGCTCGTGCTCGTGACCGATAGCCAATCGCACGTGCACTCGCTCGGACAGGTGATCACCTCGCTGCGACGCAACCCCGGCCATCTCGTGTTCGGGATCGGCATCGACGCCTGGTCGAGGACCGCGCTCGGCGCGTTCGTCGATGCCGTCCACGCGCCCGGACACGTGCCCTACCGCGTGCTTCCGAGCGGGAGCGCGGCGGCGATCAGCACCGGAGGCGACAGCGCCGACGTGGTCGTCGCGCCGCGCGCCGAGCTGCGCTCCAGCGCAGTCCTGCGGCGGCTACGGATCCTCGCGCAGAGCGACGCCGGCCCCGCCCTCAGAGACGGCTCGGGCGCGGTGCCCCGGCTCGGGGACGTGCTCGGACGCGAGGCCCCGATCTCCGACGCGCACCGCTGGATCGCGCTCGTCGCGCCGCCCTCGACGACCGCGGCCGAGGTCCGGGCCCTCGCCGCGCGCATCCGCACGATGACCGAGCAGCCGAGCTGGCACGCGACGCTCCGCACGCTCGGGCTGGGCGAGCCGCCACACGTGGCGGTCGGACCGTTCATCGCGCGTGCCGAGCGGGGTGACCGCGCCCTGGCGCGAGCGGCCAGTCATGTCGCGCAAGCCGCCCCGGACGAACGATGAGCATGTTGGCGACGACCGCCGCGTGCGCGCAGTGACCCTCTCCGAAGACGACTTCACTCGCCTGTATCGCCGCCATGCTCAGTCCCTGCTGCTCTTCTTTCAACGCCGCGTCCACGACGCGGAGCTCGCAACCGACTTGATGGCCGACGTCTTCGTCACTGCGTTGGCGCACCAGGAGCAATTTCGAGGCGACGGCGACAACGAGCTGTCGGGCTGGCTGTGGTCGATTGCTCGCAGCACCCTTCGCGACCATGAGCGCCGCGGCGCGACCGAGCGACGCGGCGCCGCGCGCGTCGGTCGCGAGCGACGTGCGCTGACCGATCGGGAGATCGAGCGGATCGAGGAGCTCGCGGGCCTCGCGCAGCTGCGCGAGCAGATCGCCGCGCAGGTGGCCGAGCTGCCGCCCGAGCAGCAGCTCGCGGTGCGGCTGCGCGTCATAGAGGATCTGCCCTACGCCGAGGTCGCGGACCGGATGGGCACGAGCGTCGAGGCCGCGCGCGCCCAGGTGTCGCGCGCGCTGCGCCGACTCTCGCGCGAGCTGCGCGACATCAACCTTGCCTGGACCGAGTGGGACACACGATGAGAGAGGACGAGATGGAGACGCCGTACGATGCAGAGCTGGCGATCCTGGGGGAGCTCGAGCGAATCCTGCGTTCGCGGGTAACAGCATCGCGCGATCACGCCGCCGGACGTCGAGCCCCGCAGCGCTCGTCCGGTGATCGCAGGCGCGGATCGCGCCGGATCCCGGCGGCGGCCACCGCCGCGCGCCGGGTCGCGGTGTTGACGGCGCTCGCCCTCCTCCTCGGCGCGACCGCCGTGGCGACGCGCGCGCTCGTCAACACCGACCGAGACCCGACGCTGCGCACGAGCCAGGCCGTGCAGATCGGTCATGGGGTCGTCGGCCAGGACGCGTGGCGATTGACGGTCTATCGCCGCCATGACCAGGTCTGTCACGACCTCCTGGCAGCCGGCACGCTCGCCAGCTCCTGCGACGCTCCTCCGAGCGCGCGCGGCGTCGTCATCGACGGCACGCTCACGCCGACGCATCGCTTCGTCCTTGGCCTAACGGGCCCCGACGTCGCTGCGGTCGAGGTGAGGGATGGTGACAACCGCCATCGCGCCGTGACGCACGAGGCTCCGACAGGGACGCTCGACCAGCGCGGCGCGGTTCCGCAGGGGCTGCGCTCATTCGTGATCGTCCTCCGCCGGCCGGCGGACCAGCGTGCGAGCACGGTGAGCGTCGTTCCGCTCGACGGCCACGGCCGCGCGCTCAGCGGGGCGGAGACGGTCTGCAGCGTCGCGCCGCCGACCGCCACCTGCCCGTAGCGCGAGGCCCCACGGTCGATCCGGGCGTATGCGCGCCTGTCATCATCCTGTAAACTCGCGTCACGTTTGTCCGACAGATGCCTCATACTTGGTGAGATCGAGTGTCGCACCCGTCGAAGAGAGCCATGAGCCCTGTCCTGAGCGAGATCCGCCGAACCGTCGAGGAGCGCCTGCGCGAGCTTGCGCCGCTGCTCGCAGAGGCTGAGCAGTTGCGCGACCTCCTGGCGGGACTCGACGAACGCGAGGGAGCCGTGACGAGCAGGGGGAGTCGCTCCTCCGGTTCGCTGCAGCTCGCGAATGCCGATGACGCGCCGGCTCGCGCCAGCCGCGCGCCCCAGGGTGCGAACAAGCGCCTCATCCTCGGGATCATCG
>JAATFK010000278.1 GCA_015655225.1 Solirubrobacterales bacterium
GATGGGCGACCAGCACGGCCGGGCGGTCGTCGCGCGGGGTCATGCCGCGACCTCGGCACGCAGGCCCGACACGTAGGCGTCGACCAGGCCGGTCGCGACCGCGCTGCGCGGCCCCGCGACGCCGCGGACGTTGCCGGTGCCGCAGACGACGCCGAACTCGCCGAGCGCCTCGGCGATCATCTCGCCGATCTCGAAGTCCAGCGCCGAGCCGCCGAGCAGGACGACGAACTCGAGCCGGCGCAGGCTCCCGCCCGGGGCGATCTGCTCCAGCGCGCGTAGCGCGTTGACGACGAAGACGCGGCGCTTGGCCTCGCGGCGCACGGCGCGCACGCGCTCCAGCGACCGGTCGCTCGGGATCGGCCGCAGGCCGCCCTCGTCGTCGAGGGCGACCACGCGCGCGAAGGCCTCGGCGGGCAGCGGCTCCTCGAAGAACGTCGTCGTGCCGTCCTCCAGCCGCAGCTGGAACGGGCTCTCGACCTTGGCCAGGGGATGGCGCTTGACGTCCTCGGCGGCCTCGCGCTCGCCGAGCCCGAGCTCGGAGCCGATCAGGCGCGTCACGAGGTCGCCGGCGCCGGCCACGTGGACGGTGCGCACGACGCCGCGGCGGTCGATCAGCGCGGCGTCGGTCGAGCCGCCGCCGAGATCGAGGATCGCCAGCGGGGCGGCGGTCCCGGGCGTGGTCAGCGCGCCGCGGATCGCCATGTCGGCCTCGACGCCGCCGAGCACGACTTCGCAGCCGAGGTCCTCGCCGAGCGCGGCGGCCAGGCGCTCCATCGGCCCACGGCTGGTACGGACCATGGCCGCCAGCGCCACCGCGCCCTCGAGCGCGAACTCGCCGGCCAGCCCGCCGCGGACCTCCTGGGGGACGAAGGTGTCGACGGCCAGCACGTCGCGGATGCGGATGGCCGCCACCGGATCGCCGGTGAGCTCCGCCATCGTCTCGCGCACCGTGGCGAGCATCCCGCCGGCGTTGGTGCCGGCCTCGCCGGAGGCGTCCTGCAGCGGCTGCACGCGCGCGACGCCGCGCATGATCGCGTCGGCGCCCTCGCCGACGTCGACCTCCACGCGGCCGTTCTCGCCGGCCAGCGCCACGACCCCCGCGGGGATCCGGCGGTCGGTGACGTCGCCGCTGGGCGTGCGCACGACGACGGCCGATCGCGTGCCGACCAGGGCGCGAGCCACCGGGGCGACCATCCGGGTCTCGTCGGCCGAGAGCTCGAACACGGTGGCCAACCCATAGGAGTTGCTCAGCGTGCTGATCGTGCGCCCGGGCGCCGCGACCTCCACCGCCGCGACCATGTCCAGCGGGACGCGGTCGATCAGGCTGACCTCGTCGACGAGCGGGATCGGCCGCTGCAGGCGATTGGCGATCAGCCGCGCATCGTCTCGCTGGACGATCCCGCCGCGGACCTCGACGCCGGCCTCGACGGCGGCGTTGATCGCCGCCGCGGCGTCGGCGAAGTCCACCGTCGCGGCGATGACGCACACGACCTCCTCGCCCGCCGCGCAGGTGCCCAGGTCGGCCAGCGCGACCGTGCGGCCCACGCCGAGGCCCACCCCGCCCGGGGTCGCCGGGTTGTGGCCGATCATCGTGGACTCGGTGATGATCGTCTCGGTGATCGTCTCCATCGCCATGCCACTGATGACCGGCGTGGCCTCGTTCACGAGCACCGCGTCGACGTCGGCCAGCGCGAGACCGCAGCGCTCGAGCGCAAGCAGGATCGCGCGGCGGGCGCCGCGCACGTTGTCCAGCGTGCCCTTGACGCCGGTGGTGCGCGCGAGCTCACCGCCGCGCCACGTCACCTCGCCGCCGTCACCGACCACCGCGACGCACGCCTCGGTCGTCGAGTTGCCGATGTCGACGCCGACGATCGTCCGCATCGCCGGCGGCGCTCAGCCGAGGTCGACGGCGAGCTCGACCGGCCCGGCGCCGGGCCGGACGGACTCGGTCTCCTTGATGTGCAGGACCGCCGCCTTGGCCTGGTAGCGCGGCCGGGCCATGAAGTCGTTGCGGGTCGGCACCGGCGGCGGCGCGTCGCCCTTGGCGTAGCGCGCCGCGTTGCGCCCGATCGCACGGAACGCCTCGAGGTCCAGCAGCGGCGACTGCGGGAACAGCTCCAGGTTGCTCAGCAGCGCGAGGTCGCGCTGGTGGATCATGGTCGTCCCGCGCGACTGGATCCCGACGCCGATGCCCGAGCCGCTCAGGCGCGCCGCCTGATGGGCGATCTTCGCCAGGTCGGAGCTGCTGCGCACCCGGACGACCCGGCTGCCCGCGCCCTCCTCCTCGATGCCGGCCAGCAGCTCGCGCAGGACGTCGGACAGCGGCACGTCGACGATGGTCTTGACGAACAGCTCGCCGAAGGCCGGCGAGACCGCGATGACGACCTCGTCGGCGCGCGTCCCCTTCTGCGCGGGCCCGGTCTCGCTGAGCTTGAGGACGCGCTCGGTGATGGTGGCCATCGGCCTAGCCCTCCTCGGGGTGGCTGACGCTGACGACATTGCGCAGGCGCTTGAGCTGCTCCCAGCGCTCGCCCTCGGGGCGGTAGCCGGTGCCGGGCCCGGCGTAGTCGTTACGGTCGTTGATGGCGCTGAGCGCCGCGCCGTCACGCATGATCGCGGCGGTCTGCAGCAGGTCGCCGGCGACCCGCTGGCGCAGCACCGAGAGCAGGTCCTCGGCGACGTCGCGATGCCCGGCGGCGTCGAGCGCCCTGACGACGTCGAGGCCGTTGACGCCCTCGTCCCACATCGCCTGGGCGGCGCGCAGGTCCTCGAGCACGTCGCGCTCGGGCAGGTCGCGGCTGCCGTGCGCGTAGGTGACCGCCTCGACCTCCTCGTCGGTGATCGGCGGGAAGCCCAGCTGGGCGAAGACGCCCTGCAGGACCCGCGCGGCCCGCTCGCGGACGGCGAGGACCTCCTCGTCGTCGACATGGCGCAGGCCGCCGTCGATCTTGAGGTCGCGCTGGATCGTGTTCCAGTCGTCGTAGTCCTCGGGGTCGAAGTTCGACCCGGCGAACATGTTGTCGTAGTTGGGCACCGCCGAGTAGCCGGAGCACACGAAGTCGGTGCCGGGCAGCAGTTGCATGAGGCCGCGCGTCACGCGCCGCATGTCGGAGTGCGAGAACGTCTGGTCGTTGCCGGAGGCGACCTCGAGGTCGAGCATGCTCGCGCAGAGGTTCTCGGCGAGGACCGCGCGGATGCCCGACGGGACGGCGCCGGGGACGCCGATGCAGCTGATCGAGCCGTTCTGCAGCCCCTGCACGCCGGCACCCTTGGCCATCATGATGCAGCGGATCTCGAGGTAGAGCATGGACTTGCCCTCGGCATTGCCCATCTGGACCTCGGAGCCGGTGCCCGACGTAAAGCGCATCTTGATCCCGCGCGAGGCATAGGCGGAGGCCAAGAAGGACTTCGACCACGGGGTGTCGTCGCCGTCGGCGAAGACCTTCTCGGTCCCGTAGACCGAGATCGTCTCGGCGTAGGTCGTCAACCCGCGCATGCCGAGGCCAAGCTCGGTGGCCTCCTCCAGCGCGCACTGGGTGAGAATGCCGCCGCGGCGGCCGACCTGCGAGCCGACGAGCAGGCCGAGCGCGACCAGCGGCGCGTAGC
>JAATFK010000071.1 GCA_015655225.1 Solirubrobacterales bacterium
CAGAGGTCGTCGCGGTTGCAGTCGACGAAGACCGGCCGGCCGCCGGCGGCGAGGATCGCCAGCGGCGTCGCCATGAAGGTGTTCGACGGGCAGAGCACCGCCTCGCCGCGCACGCCGGCGAAGTCGAGCGCCGCGACGGCCCCGCCGGCCCATGAGCCGAGCGCGACCGCGCCGACGCCGTTCCACGCCGCCCACGCGGCCTCGAACCCGCGGTTCATCTCGCTGTGGGACCACTGACCGGAGTCGATCACCTGGTCCCAGAGGGTGTGGAGCCGGGTGCGGTCGCGCTCGTCGAAGCCGATCGCGAAGCGGTCGAACGCCAGGGGCTGGACGGGCATGGCGCGAACCCTAGTGGGCGCGGGGGACCGACGCCCCGCCCGCCGGTCCGACGTTCACCTTGCGTTCACGTCGTGGTCACGCGGTCACGCGACCCGGCCAGCTCCGCCAGCAGCTCGTAGGAGCGCAGGCGCGCGTCCGGGTCGTAGATCGCCGAGACGACCATCAGCTCGTCGACGTGGGTCTGCGCGGCAAATCGCTCCAGCCCCGCACGCACCGTGTCGGGCGAGCCGACGACGGCGTACGTGAGCATGTGCGACGCCTGCGCTCTCTCGGCCGGGCTCCAGAACGACTCGATGTCCTCGATCGGCGGCGGGTAGGGGCCGGGCCGTCCGCGCCGCAGGTTCGCGAACCCCTGCTGCATCGTCGTGAAGAGGAAGCGGGCCTCCTCGTCGGTGTCCGCGACGACGACGTTCAGGCCGGCCATCGCGTATGGCGTCGCGAGCTGCGCCGAGGGCTCGAAGCCAGTGCGGTAGGCCTCCAGCGCCGCGTCGAGCGCGTCGGGCGCGAAGTGGGAGGCGAACGCGTACGGGAGGCCGAGCAGCGCCGCCAGCTGGGCGCCGAAGGTGCTCGAGCCGAGGATCCAGAGCGGCACCTCGGTCCCGCCGCCGGGGACCGCCTGCACGGGCTGGCCGGGGCGGACCGGGCCGAGGTAGGCCTGCAGCTCCTGCACGTCGCGCGGGAACGTGTCGGCGCTCGACGGGTCGCGGCGCAGCGCCCGCATCGTCAGCTGGTCGCTGCCGGGCGCGCGGCCGAGGCCGAGGTCGATCCGGTCGGGGTAGAGCGAGGCGAGCGTGCCGAACTGCTCGGCGATCTGCAGCGGCGAGTGGTTCGGCAGCATGATCCCGCCGGCGCCGACCCGGATCGTGGAGGTCCCGCCGGCGAGGTAGCCGATCACGACCGAGGTCGCGGCGCTCGCGATCCCGGTCATGTTGTGGTGCTCGGCGACCCAGTAGCGGCGGTAGCCGAGGCGCTCGGCGTGGCGGGCGAGGGCGAGGCTGCCCTGCAGCGCCTCGCGCGGCGTGGAGCCGGAGCGGATCGGGACGAGGTCGAGGACGGAAAGCTGAGGGATCATGATGTGGTCTCCAATGCCCGGGCCCGCCCGCGCGTACGCGTCTTCGTTGTTCGACGAGCCTCGAAGAGCAGCGTAGCGAAGCGCCAACTCGCGACATACCAAATCGCCGATGTGGACGCGCCTGTTAGGGTCCGGGCTCGGTCTTGCAGGGACTACGAGAGCCAGGATCCCACCATGCCGGACCATCGTCGCTTCCAGCGCCTCCACCATCGGAGCGCCGCTCCGATCCTTCGCCGGCCGTCACGATGACACCTGGCGAGGTCGATCCGGCGACCTCGGAAGACGACGCGCTGCCCCAGGGCGAGGTGCTGTTCGAGCTTGCGCAGTAGCTCGCCGACGCCGAGCGGTCGGCCGCCGACAGCGACCAGACCTCGGCCGACAGCGACCAGAGCGCCGCCGACAGCGACCAGACCGTCTCCGACGCCGACCACGCCTCCTCCGAGGCCGACCAGGAAGCGTCGTTCAGCGACCAGCAGGCGTCCGAGCGCGACCAGGCGATGGCCGACCGCGAGCACGCCAACGCGGCCCCGAACGCGGCCAGCGACCTCGCCTACGAGACGGCCAGGGCCGCGCGCAGAGAGGTCGCGGCGGAGCGTGAGATGCGCTCGGCGCTGCGCGCCAGCACCGGCCTCGACCGCGCGCGCGAGGCCGAGCACCGCGACGAGGCCGCCCGCCTGCGCGACCTCAGCGCCCGCGCGCGCGACCGGGCGATGGAGGCGCGGGACCGGCTCGCCCATCAGCAGCTCGAAGCGCTTCAGAACGGTGCCGCGCCCGACACCGCGGTGCGCGCGCTGCGCACCGTGATGGCGACGCTGCGGGCCGAGGCGGCCGCCGACCGGGCGCGCGCCGCGGCCGACCGCGCCCGTGCCGCCGACGACCGGGCCCGCGCCGCCGAGGACCGTCAGCAGGCGCGCATCGACCTCCAGCGCGCGTACCTCGACGACCTCACGGGCGTCTACACGCGCGGGTTCGGGCTGCTGAAGATGCGCCACGAGCTGGAGCGCGCGCACCGCTCGAAGGAGCCGCTCGTGCTGGCGTTCGTCGACGTCGACGGGCTCAAGCAGATCAACGACCGCGAGGGCCACGCGGCCGGCGACGCGGTGCTGCGCGCGGTCGGCGCCGAGCTGCGCGCGAAGCTCCGCTCGTACGACCCGATCGTCCGCGTCGGCGGCGACGAGTTCGTCTGCGCGATGAGCAACATGACGCTCCCGGCCGCCGCCGGCCGGCTCGCGGCGGTCGCCGACGCGCGCGCGCACGACCGCCTCGGCTCCTCGATCCCGAGCGGCCTCGCTCAGGTCGAGGCGGACGAGCCGCTGGAGAGCCTGATCGCGCGCGGCGACGCCGAGCTGTACCGCATCAAGCACGCGCTCTAGCCCCCGCGACGCGCGGTCCGCCGGCGTTTCCAGGAAGCGGGAAGGCGCCCGAACATCCGTCCACCTTCCGGTGCCGCGCCCCGCCCTCGGCAAGGACCGGGAGGACGGATCACGCGCTTCGCGCCACTGGGATCCGCCGACGGGTTGACCGGACACCGACAGGGCACCAGGCCACTGCTGCAGGGATGCGGTGGTGGAGACCGGCCTGGGCAAGGAGGCTTCTCGATGCTGCAGTTCTCGATCGACGTTCGCGCCACACGGCGCGGACTCGCGCTCGTTCCGCTCGCGGCCGCGACCGCGCTGGCGGGGGTGCTCGCGCCGCTGGCGCTGGCGCCCTCCTCGGCGCGGGCCGCCGCCGGCGACCACTTCACCTGCCGCGCGAGCGCGCTGCGCGTCGAGGGGCTGCCGTCACTCGGCCTGCTCGACGCCGAGCCGACCGTCGCGAACGCGGCGAGCGACCCCTGCGCGACCGACCACGCGGCGGTCGCGAACGCCCCGGCGGCGCTCGCGACCGTGCTCGACACCGCGAGCGGCGCCGTCAGCGCGACGACCACCAACGCGGCCGGCGGCGGCTC
>JAATFK010000116.1 GCA_015655225.1 Solirubrobacterales bacterium
ACGTCGCCGTGCGCGATGCGCAGCGCGAGGCCCTCGACGATCGCGGTCTTGCCGACGCCCGCCTCGCCGATCAGGACGGCGTTGTTCTTGCGGCGGCGCGCCAGGATCTCGACGGTCTGCTCGATCTCCTCGTCACGGCCGATGACCGGGTCGATGCGGCCCTCGCGGGCGTCCTCGGTGATGTCGCGGCCGAACTCGTCGAGCGCCGGGGTGCTCGAGGTGCTCTGCTGCGGTTGGGTGGCGTTGGGGGTGGCGTCGGCCGGTCCCTGCGCCCCGAAGGGGGGCGGGGTGACGGCGCCGCTGGCCAGCAGACGCTGTGCGCAGACGTCGCACAACGCGCCGGTGACCCGGTCGCCCTCAGCCGACCAGACGACCTGGTGCGTTCCGGGTCGACGGCCACACGCCACGCACGGCGTGGGGCCGTTGGTGTGCTCGTGATCTGCCATGTTCTCTCAGTTCTCCGTGGGTGAATCTCAGCCTTGGAGACTTAGATTAGCAGTTGAATGCACGTGCAACTACTTTGTCCGCAACGATGTCGGGAGCGGATGGCGACCCTCCAGCGCCCAGCCGCCGAGCAGGAGGAGGGCCAGGAGGCCGAGCTGCCAGACGAGGGGTGGGAGGTGGAAGCGAGCGTGGGCCTTCCGCGACTGGGGCACCGTTGACGCCGGGCTCGCGGTCGCGGTCGCGGCCGTGGCGGGAGCCGCGCCAGCGCCGCTCAGATCGACCAGCTCGCCTTCGACGAGCCGTCCGCGCGGCGCGGCCGCCGCGGCCCGCTTCGGGCGGGGGTGGGCCGCCGCGCGGGATCTCGCTCTTGCTCTCGCGCGCGAGAGGCGCGGGGAGCGGGCGGCGCGCGTGGCCGGCGCGGTCCGGCCGGGGGCGGTCGCGCCAGCCCGGCCGGTCGCGCCGGCCGTGGGGACCGGCGCGGCGGGCGCGGGCGCGGGGGCCGGCGTCGCGGCCGGCTTCGACGTGGCGCCGCCTGCCCCGGCAGGGGGTCTTCTCGCGGCCGCCCCCTTCCCATCCCCCACCACCACGTCGACCACGGCCGACGCGCCGCCGGGATCGTCGGGCGTCGTCACCGTCACGAGCGCGCGGTAGGTGCCGGCGGCGGCGTAGCGGTGGACGACCGAGGTGCCGCCGTCGCGCAGGGCGGGGGTGCCGTCGCCGAAGATCCACGACCACCCCAGCCGGTCGCCGGCGCCGCTGCGCGCGAGCGCCGCCGTGAACCGCACCGGCGCGCCCGGCTTCACCCGCGCCGGGCTCGCGCTCGCCTGGACGCCGAGGAGCTGCCCCGTGTGGAGCGTGACGGTCAGCGTCCCCGACGCGACGAGGAAGCCGTCGCCGGCGTTGGCGTCCCCCTTCCCCCCGCTCGGCCGCAGGAAGTGGAGCCCGCCGCCGTCGGCGTAGACGACCGGCGGCCCGTCCGGGAAGGCGTCCGCCGAGAGCAGCTGCTCTCGCGTCAGCAGGACGCTGCCGCCGCTCGGCCGGGCGACCTCGACCCAGGTGAAGCTGTAGGGGTCGATCCCCGTCGTGTCGAGCAGCGCGCCGAGCGAGATGCCGGTGACGATCACCGTCGCGACGCCGCCGCCCCCGTCGCGTACGGCGTAGCGCCGCGCCCGCACGTCCTCCCGCCCGGCGAAGGTCGCGAGCGCGACCGTCTGCTGCCGCCCGCCGCCGGGCGGGACGAACGTCACCTGCCCCGCGAGCGGCGTCGGCGCGGCTGCCGGCGCGACGCCCGCCCCGAGGGTCGTCGCCGCCACGACAAGCGCCGCGGCGACGACAGCTCGCAGCGAGCGCCCTCCCCTCACGCGCCGATCGTGAACGTGACGCTGAACCAGCCGAACGCGTCGCCGGGCAGGTAGAAGCCGGCGAACACCGAGTCGGCCGTCCCCTGCGGGATCGTCCCCGGGATCTGCTCGAGGTCGTGCGTCGCGCCGGTGACGGTGCTCGACGCCGCTCTCGACGGGTCGAGGTTCACGAGCACGCCGCGCTTGTCGCCGAGGTCGGTCCCCTCCGAGCCGCTGAAGCGCATGATCGCCCGCGAGCTGGCGCCGGTCAGCTCCAGCTCCGGGTTCTTGACGTCGAGATCGATCCCGTGCGCCGGATAGCTGAAGGTGACGGTGCCGCCGAAGTAGACGCCGGCTGTCCCACTCACCGGGTCCCACCAGCCGCTCGTGAACGGGAAGTGGAAGCCGTAGACGAGTCTCGCGTCGCTGCCCGGGGCGACGCTCGGCGGGTCGCTGGTCGCCCCGTCGCTCGTGCTCGTGCCGCTGCCCGCGTTGATGTACTGGACGAACGACTCGCGCGGATGCCAGGTGACGGTCGCGCCCGTGATGGGGACGGCCGTGGCCGGGCGCGCGAGCACCGGCGGCTCGTTCGTGATCGGCGCGGAGACGATCGGCGGGGTGGTCGTGGTCGGCGGCGTCGTGCCGGAGCCGCCGCTGCCGCCGCTCGTCCCCCCCCCGCCGCCACTGCCGCCGGTCGTGGTGCTCTTCTGCGGCGTCACCGCCGCCGTGACGGTCGCGCGCGCGAGCCGGCCGCTGCTCAGGCGCGTCAGGCCGAGCGCGCGGCGCAGGGCGGTCGCGCCGGCGCGCGTGAGCGTCGCGCCGCTGCTCGTCAGGCGCACGGAGCCGGCCGTGCCGACGAGCTTCAGGTGGGTGGCGTTCGCGATCGTGAGGAGCGGGACGCGGGTGGCCCCGACGCGCGCGGAGACGCGCGTGGTCGCGCCGCCGAACGTCGCGGTCCAGCCGCTCAGCCGCACGGCGCGGGTCGTCTTGGGGCCGCGATGGCGCAGGACGACGGACCCGCGCAGCGTCAGCGACGCGCTCGTCGTGACGCGGCCGGAGGCGACCGGCAGGGTCAGCCGTGGCGCGGCGGCGGAGCCGCGCGCGGTGGCCGGCGCGCTCGCCGCGATCGTGACGCCCTGGGCGCGCAGCTGGCGCGCGGCGGGACCGCCCACCGTGAGGGCGAGCGTGCCGTGCGGGGTGGTGGCGACGGTGTGCGCGAGGGGTGCGGCTGCGCGGGCCGGCGACGCGGATGCGGCGGCCGGCGCGGGCTGCGCGGCGGCGGCGGCGGGCGCGAGCGGCGCGGCAGCGGCCGGCGCGAGCGGCGCGGCCATCAGCAGCAGCGCGCCGGTCGCCGCCACCAGCGGCAGCGCGACGAGTGGCCGGCGCGCGGGCGGGCGGGTGGAGCGGCGGATGCGACGAAGATCGGTCATGCGAAGCGGGACTCCCGGGGCTGGGGTGGGCGACAGAGGCGCCCCGGCCGCGCCACCCGGTCCCCCCAGGCGGCGCGGCCAGGACGATTGGGGGACGGTCAGCCGATGCGGGCCGCCACGGCCTTCGCGCCGTGGGCGACCGGGCGGAGGACGAACGTGCCCTTCAGCCGCTTGGTCACGCCCTTGGCGAGCGTCAGCTTGAGGGTGCGGCCGCGGACCGTGCCGCTGGCGAGCACCGCCTTCTTGCCCTTGTGCGAGACGCGGACGGCGTGCGTCTTGCCGTCGCTCCAGGGCGCTCTGGCGAGCTTCGCCGCCTGCACGCGGACGACCTTGCCGGCGGGACCGGTCTTGCCGGTCTTGCCGGTCGCACCCTTCGCGCCGGTCTTGCCGGTCGCGCCGACCGGACCAGCCGGGCCGGCCGGACCAGCGACGCCGGGCGCGCCCGTCGCACCGGTCGGCCCCGCCGGCCCGGCCGGGCCGGCATCGCCGGAGCCGGAGCCGTCAGGAGCGATCGTCAGCGCGAACGAGCCGAACGTGTTCGGCGTCCGCTCGGGGCCGGCGCCGACGACGTAGTTGCTCGGGAACGGCGTCCCCAGCGTCGCGAGGCTCGGGACGATCCCGTGCAGCGTGCGCGTGCCGTCGACCGCCACGCTCCAGGTCGCGTTCGTGAAGTCGAGGTTGAAGATCGCCGTCGAGGCATAGGGGACGGGCGCGCTGCCGGCGGCGCCGGGCGTGTCGAGGCCGGTGGCGACGAGCTGGCCGGTGTCGACGCCGGTGATCGTGACGGTCGGGTCCTGCACCGAGATCGTGAAGCCGTGGCCGGCCGGCGGCGCCGGCGCGACGAACGAGACGGTCCCGTGGAACGTCATCGAGCCGCTGCCGCCCGCGGGGTCGAGCGTCCCGGAGACCGCCGGGTAGGAGAACGTGTCGATCGCGTCGAGGCCGCGTGCGCTCGTGCCGCCGACCGTCGGGCCGGTCGCGCCGTCGGAGGGCGTCGCGCTCCCGTTGGCGCCACTGAAGGGCGTCGGGTTGGTGGCGTAGCCGAGCCAGGTGCGGCTCGTGTTGGCGGGAGCCGTCGTGTCGTAGACGTTCGCGATGCTCCAGTCGAGCGTCACGCCGGCCGAGGCGGACGCGGCCGTCGCGGCCAGCGCCAGTCCGGCCAGGGCGCTCACGGCGAGGGCCTTCGCTCCGCGCCGGGAGCCTGTCTCACGGGTCATCTGCATGGTCCCTTTCACAAGGTCGAGAGGCATTAGGGTCACCTAACTTACACGAAAAGTTAGGGCACCCTTATCCTGGTCGGATCCTGCAGCCAACCGACGTGCAGCGCGGTGCGCCCCTCGGCCTCCTCCAGCGCGGCGTCGACCCGCCACACCTCGGCGAGCAGCGCGCGGCTGAGCACCGCCGACGGCGGCCCGGCCGCGACCGAGCGCCCGCCGGCGACGACCACGACCGTGTCCGCGACCGCCGCGGCGAGCGCCAGGTCGTGCACGACGAGGATCACCCCCAGCCCCTCGTCGGTGAGCCGGCGCAGCAGCTTCGCGAGCGTCGCGGTCGCGCCCAGGTCGAGGTGCGAGGTCGGCTCGTCGGCAATCAGCACCGGCGCCTCCTGCGCCAGCCCGACGGCGATCTGCACCCGCTGCAGCTCGCCGCCCGAGAGCGTCGTCAGCCGCCGCTCGGCGAACGTCGCGACCCCGGCGCGCTCGAGCGCCCGGTCGACCGCCTCGTGGTCGTGGCGACTCGGCCGCGCGAGCGGCTTGATGTGCGGCGAGCGGCCGATCGCGACCGCCTCGCGCACCGAGACCCCCTCCGGCACGCGCGCTCGCTGGGGCACGAACGCGCGCAGCCGCGCGAGCCGGCGGCCGCGCAGTCGCCCCAGCTCCTCCCCCTCCCAGCGGATCGTCCCCGCGCTCGCGCGCTGCAGGCCGGCGACCGCACGCACGAGCGTCGACTTGCCGGCGCCGTTCGGCCCCACGACCGCGACCAGCTCGCCGCGCGCGAGCGTCAGGTCGGCGCCGTGGAGGATCCCCACGCCGCCGATCTCGACCTCGACGCCACGGGCCTCCAGCAGCGGGCCGGCAGCCGGCGCACCGGTCACGTCGCCCGCCGCAGCAGCCACAGGAACAGCGGCACGCCGAGCACCACCATCAGCGGCCCGACCGGCAGCTCGCGCGGCGCCAGCACGACGCGCGCGAGCGTGTCGCCGACGAGCAGCAGCGCGGCGCCGCAGAGCGCCGACGCCGGCACGACGAAGCGGTGGCTGGCGCTGCCGCCGGCGAGCCGCACGACGTGCGGGATCACGAGCCCGAGGAACGTCAGCACGCCCGCGAGGGCCGCCGCCGAGGCCGCGAGCAGCGCCGCCGCGACCGCCGCGCCGAGCCGGATCAGTCGCGGGCGAGTCCCGAGCGAGGCGGCGACGTCGTCGCCGAGCGCGAGCCGGTCGAGCGGCCGCGTCAGCGCGAGCGCGAGCGCGAAGCCAGCCGCGAGGTAGGGCCAGATCACGTTCATCTGCGCCCAGCCGTCGCTGCTGAGCCCGCCCGCGAGCCAGAAGACGGCCGACTGCACGCGGTCGGGGAACGCCGTCATCAGCGAGGTCATCCCGGCCGTGAAGAGCGCGCTGATCGCGATCCCTGCGAGGATCAGCCGCGCGACGCTGCCGGCGTTCGGTCCCGACCAGGCGATCGCGAAGACGAGCGCCGCCGCGAGCGAGCCGAAGACGAGCGCGCCGACCGGCAGCAGCGCGATCGCGCTCGGGAACGCGAGCAGGACGAGCATCGCGCCGAACGAGGCGCCGCCCGTCACGCCGATCACGTCGGGCGAGGCGAGCGGGTTCGCGAGCGCGCCCTGGAGCAGCGCGCCGGCGGTCCCGAGCGCGGCGCCGACGAGCACCGCGTCGACCGTCCGCGGCAGCCGCAGGTCGAGCACGATCTCCTTCAGCGGACCGGCCGGCGCGCCGCCGGTGAGCGCCCGCAGCACGTCGTGCAGCGGCACGTGGACGGCGCCGAGCGTCATCGACGCGCCCGCCGCGACGACGAGCACCGTCGCAGCGACGGCCCAGACCAACGACTGGCGGAGGGTCACCGCGCGGTCAGCGGTTGTGGAGGAACTGCGTCTGGACGTCGTGGATCGCGCGCCCGACGCTCATCCACGGCTGCAGCAGGGTGTTGTCGGTCGAGACGTAGACGTGGTTGGTCTTCGCCGCGCGCGTGTCCTTCCAGGCGGGGTTGCTCTTGAGGTACTTCGTGAGGGCCGGGATGTCTCCCGGGTTGCCGTGCGGGACGGCGATGATCACGTCGGGGTTCGCCTTCACGATCGTCTCGTCGGAGATGCGCGCGAAGCCGCCGCTCGCGCTCAGCCCGCCGGTCAGCAGCCGGCCGCCGGCCTGACGCACGACGTCGCCGCCCCAGCTGTTCTGGAGGAAGGCGAACGGCGTGCGCCCGACGCCGAGGACGAGCAGGACGGTCGGGTGCGATCTGGCCGCCTTGCGCGCGACCGAGATCGCCAGCTCCTGGCCGGCCGCGATTCTCGCGGCGGCCGCCACTCTCCCGACGATCTTGCCGATCCGCCGCGTCTCGGCGGGCACCTGCGAGACGAGCGTCGGCTCGCTCTCGGTGACCGAGATGTGGAGCGCGCGCATCGTCGCCTCGCCCTTGCGCCAGGTCGGGCTGGAGAAGACGAGCTGCGGGTTGAGCAGTGCGAGCTGCTCCATGTTGGGACCGTTCGGGTGCGACAGTGGCAGGCGCGGCACGCCCTTCAGCGCGGCGACGAAGCGGTCGCCGCCGCCGAGCGTCGCGCCGATCCCGACCGGTCTGATGCCGAGCGTCGCGATCGTGTTGGCGGTGAACGGCGTCAGCGCGACGATCCGCTTCGGCGCGCTCGCGGCGCAGGCGGCGGAGGCGAAGGAGCCGAGCGCCGCGCAGGCGAGCAGCACGAGCGCCAGCGCGCGCGCCACCCCGCGCATCCGAGCCGAGCGGCGCATCACGCGCCCGCGACGCGGGCTCGCCGCGCCAGCTCGACGGTGGCGGCGCGCAGGCCGTCCGGGGCGTCGACGCGCGCGGCGAACGCGACGCGCGCGCTCGCCGCGCCGCGCGGCGTCTCGATCTCCAGCGACAGCCCGTAGCGGTCCGCGCCGCCGCAGCGCGCGGCGGTCGCGTCGCCGTAGCCGGCGAGCGTGCGTGCCATCTCCAGCAGCGAGTCGGCGTGGTCGGCGTTGAGGTGGGCGATCGCGCGCTCGGCGGTCGGCGCGACCGGGTCGGGCTCGGCGGCCGCGTAGGCGGCGGCGTCGTCGGAGCCCATCACGCCGAAGCCGCCGATCCAGCGGACGCGGGCGACGCGCAGGACCCAGAGCGAGAAGTCGCCGAAGCGACCGAAGACGCGAGCGGCGGAGACGGCCTCCTCGTAGGCGGCGCGAACCTCCGCCTCGTCGTCCGGACCGGGCCGCTCGACGCGGCCGGCGAGCGTCACGCGCGGGCTCTGGAGGGGGTCGGCGCCGCTCGACGGCGGCGTGATCGCGACGCTCGCGCGCGGGTCGCGCTCGAGGTTGCGGCCGTGCTCGGCGAGCGTCGAGACCATCAGCGCGAGGCCGCCGTCGGCGAGCATGCCGTACATTACGAGCGAGGCCCACGGCGTGCCGTCCTCGCTCAACGTCGCGAGCGTCGCCGTGCGCGTCCCGGCGACGAGCGTGCGCGCCTCCTCCGCCGGGGAGCGGCGGGGAGCCGGCGGGACCGCGACGAGCGGGCCGGGCGGCGACGGCAGGTCGGCGGGGACGTCGTGGTCGGGCTCGGCCGGCGGGCGCGTCGGCTCGGCGGTCGCGTCGTACGCGGTCTCGGTCACGGGGTGCTCCTGATCGCGGGGCTCATCCGTCATAAGGGTACCCTAACTTCGTCCGCAAGGTTGACTTCATCTCGCGCGCTTGCGCTGGACGATGATGGTGCGGCCGTCGCTCAGGCGGTAGACCGTGCCGACCGCCTCGCCCCGCCCGACGACGCGTTCGCCGGGCTTCAGCTGGACCGTGCCGACCTGCTGCTCCTTGCCGGCGACGACCGGCGCGGGGGCCGCGGCGGCCGCGGGTCTCTTGCCGGCGTTGCCGAGCACCTTCGGGGTCAGCTTGGCGGAGGAGAGCGAGGCGAGCAGGAAGCCGACCGCGAGCACGATCCCGAGGTCGAAGAGGTTGACGAGCCCGTCGAGCGGGTCGCCGGCGCGGTCCTCCCGCGAGCGGGCTCGGGCGCGGACGGTCGGCGGGCCGGTCACGCGGCGCCCCCTGCGACACCGACGAGGCCCGCGACCGGGGCGGCAACGGGCGCCCCCGTCACGGCCGGTGCGAGCGCGGCGGCGACGTACTCGACGTCGGAGTAATCCTGGTCGTAGAGGCGGTCGCGCACGAGCGAGACGCCGAAGGCGACGGCGCCGATCAGGATCCCCGCGACCGTCACGCTGAAGGCGATCCGCAGGTCGGCGGTGAGCCGCTGGACGTCGCCGCGGGCGAGCCCGGCGAGCGCTGGGGAGAGCGGGATCAGCGTCCCCATCAGGCCGAGCGCGGGACCCAGCCGCACGAGGATGCGGGTGCGCTCCAGCCGCCGCACGGAGCCGTAGTCGTACTCCGCCAGCCGCTTCGCGATCCGGTTGGAGGCGTCGGGATGGTCGCGCTGCTCGACGACCGCCCCGAGCGCGGCGGCCATCGGCTCGTTGAAGGCGAGCCCGCGGACGGCGCGCAGGGCGGTCGCGCGGTCGCCGTGGGCGAGCGCGTCGCGGGCGACGTCGACCGCGTGCTCGAGTCGCGCGACCGACCGTCCGCGTCGGCGGCGCTGCTCGGCGAGCAGCCAGCCGCCTTCGAGCACGACCGCGGCGAGCGCCGCGACGGCGAGCACGAGGACCGGCACGCGCAGGGCGTCGGACAGCCGGAAGAGGACGTTCTCGATCGACATGAGATGGCCACCCGGGGTGCGGTGTACGGAACCGCACCCCGGGTGTGTGGGCACCCTAACACAACTTAGGGGACCCTAATCCGCTGCCGCCGACCGTCCCTTAACGACGAAGGGCCCGCATGACAGCGGGCCCTTCGTGCGATGCGAAGACCGTTCCGGCTAGAGCGCCTGGACGTTGATCGCTCTCGGGCCCTTCGGGCCGGGCTCCGAGTCGAACGACACCTTGGCGCCCTCGGCGAGCGAGCGGTAGCCGTCGCCGATGATGCCCGTGTGGTGCACGAACAGATCCTTGCTCTGATCGTCCGGCGTGATGAAGCCGAAGCCCTTGTCGTCACTGAACCACTTGACGGTTCCTGTGGCCATGCTGGTGTTTACTCCGTGGTGCTGGTCTTGTGTGCTGCGAACGCGGAGGGTGCTGGTGCAACGACTACGAGCGCGGGCACGACATACCGGATCCCTGCGATCCGGCCTTGCCCGAAATATAGCGAC